>JBAXSF010000143.1:0-3053 GCA_037130835.1 Actinomycetes bacterium | reverse complement strand
CATCCTCATCAACAGTGGTGACCAGGGCAAAGGATGAGGGCCAGTACGAACTGGATTGGTACCAGTTGTCGCGCATGGGGCTTGAGACGAAGTCTTCGTCTTTCTTACGTCCAAACACCGAGGTTCTCCTCAAACTTGCGTGGGTACGGATTTATCGCGCCAGAGCTGAGCAAACGTCAGTGCGATTGCGCCAGCCATAACAGTAAGGGCTAGTCGATAGGGAAGTGTGGAATTGAGGGGATCCTCGACCAATGTAAAAATGGTCATCGCGAAAATCGTGATCCCGATGGTCGTTGCGGTGTAGTTGGCGAAGATGAATGCGAGCGTGAGAAAAGCACCAAACCCAGCGATCACCGCGCTTTGACGCAGCGATGGCTCGGCGCCAAGAATTACACCGACCACGATGGCGATCAAGCCCACCCCAATAAAAGTTCCGAGTATGCGCGATGCAGTCTTGGTTGTTGTCGCGTACGCATCGGGGAGCAGGATCCAGGCGATGGTCATCGGAAGCCAATATTGGTGGGGCCAGGAAAAGGTGTGGGCGAGGAAAAGAGCGAGGGCGGTACCGGTAGCCATAGCAGCGCCTAGTCGCAGGGCGTGCCGAACGTAGCGGTCATTCCATGACAAGTCATCGCGCAATCTCTGTAGGGCAGACGGCGTGACAGCGGAGATGGCCCACGTACTCAGTGGTTCGCGGCGAAGACTGAGCAAGGTCAAGACCCCGATTTGTAAGAAACCACCGAAGGCCACCATCGCCGTGCTCTCTAGTGCACCGAGCCGAGTCTCAGGGGAGCCCAAGTAGATCGCGAAGAAGACTAAAGAAAGCACGCCGATGATGCGTGCGTTGGCGCTGATGCGTCCGACTAAGCCACAGGCAAATCCGTACAGACCCGACACGGCAATTCCGATGATGGCAAAAGACAGGGCATCACGCGAAAGCAAGCTAGCCAGGAGAACGGAAAGAGTGATCCAGACCAAGGCCCACAGATAGGTAAAGGTGCGGCGCGGTGACGGTTCCCTGGTGGAAGCCAGCGGAGTGAGTGTGGCCCCGATGGCGAAGGGGATGGCTAACTGCGGGCTCTCCAGCTTGTCGCACACGATCACGGCGACCAGGACAGTGACGCCGGCGACCACCGGGTAGAAGAAGTGCACCAGTTCGCGTTCAACCTTGATCACTTCGCGCCCCAAGACACGGGAGGCAGTGGCAAATCCGGTGTTCACCTGCCAATTATGGCTTGACGCGGGCGGATTGGTGGTGTTTGCCCCTACTCCAGATGACAGGTCCGGCCGGACACGGCACACTTGGCACATCATCGGGAATCGCTCAAGGAGTTGTTGTGAAGGAAGAAATTCCCATCCGCCCGTTTTGGTATTCAGATGCTTGGATCTTTCCCAAGCTCATCACCGTGATCACCACGATGGACAAAGACGGCCGCGTGAACGCCGCTCCCTATTCACACATCATGCAATATGACGTGATGGCCAAGACTCCCCAGATGATGATGGGCTTTCGTCAGGACTCGCACACGTTCAAGAACATCAAGGCCACGGGCGAGTTTGTCATTAACTGCCCATCGTCGGAGTACCTCGAAGACTTGATGGAGACAGCACGCTTTTATCCCGAGGGCGTCAATGAGTTGGAGCACACCCGCTTCACCACGATTCCTTCTCGCTATGTGAAGCCGCCGAGCCTTGAACAAGCGCCTCAGATCATGGAATGCACCGTTGACCGCATTGTTGAGTTAGACAAGAGCAGCGGAATTGTTTACGCCGACATCAAGGCCATCATCATGGATGAGGGTTTGGAAAAGATGAGTCGTGCCGAACGTATCCCGGCGATGAACCTGCCGATCGGTTTGGGCGACCAGGATCGCTTTGAATACTTTTATGCCCGTCCCAGTGACATCGTCAGTTTTGGTCTGAAGGAAACCCCTCGTGGTATCCAGGCCGAGAGCATTGATCCGACGATGCAGTGGGACAAGGACTCGATGGAAGGTCTAATGCAGATCCCACCGATGGTCCGGGAAATGGTCATGACCCAGGTCGAGACCTATGCCAAGGGCAAGGGCTCAGAAGAAGTCACCATGACGCACATGAGTGAACTGATGGCCGAGTTCGGCATGGATGAGGCGTTGATGGCGCGCTTTGGCGGACCGAAGAAGGACTAGTAGATCTTGCCCTTCTTGGTTTTGCGTTCAGGCTTGGCAGCAACCGCTGGACTAGTGGTCGGCCACACGAGGTAGCCCACCGCGGCAACAAAGGCGGTGGCTGCCAACCAGACTCCAGGTTGGTGAGCTTGAATCGCCAGCGGAACTTGCCACTGTGTCCACGGTAGATCTTGTGAGAGTCCGTTGAGGTCTGGACTGCGAGTAACTGATCCCACCGCAAACCACCACAAGGAAACTGCAGCGAGCGCGCCGAAGACTCGACGCGCAATCGTGATCTGCGATGTCCATTCCTGCCAAGCCAATGCAAGCAGAGGCGTGACGAGCAACAACGGTTCAAGGGTGAGTCGGTAGCCAAAGAAGTCAGTAGCACCGATCCACACGTTGCCCGCAAGTTGGACCAGCAAGTACAAGCCAGCACCCACGGTGCTTGAACGCACCCAAGCCGGTGCAACGCGCCATGCCTTAATCACGCCGGGCAGCAAAGCCAGGAGGAAAGGAGAGTAGAAGAAGATGCCGCGCAGCGGGGAAAAGAAAGTGGCAACCAGGTCGGCGCCCCACAGATCAGGTTTGGCTTGACCGCCGTCCCCGGTGTTGATCGCTGCATCGAATCGACCGCCGTAGGTGCCCGGGAAAATGTCCCATGAGTTGGCGTTGACCTTGTTCCAGGCGACTAATCCGATCAGTCCGAGCAGGCTGGTGGCGCCCACCAGTAGTGCGGGTCGGATGGACTTGCGGGCGATGGACTCCCAGATCCCCACGGCTGCTGCGACCACAGCGGTGTGTGGTCGGCTTAAGATCGCCACTGCATAGCCCAAGCCCGCAATGGCAAAGTGGGAACGCGTCATGGCCCATGAGCCGATGGCCAATCCCATCAGCGTCGTGGGG
>JBAXSF010000142.1:0-3084 GCA_037130835.1 Actinomycetes bacterium | reverse complement strand
TGGACTGTTGGTGCGCATAACAGCGCGATGATGCTGGCCCACCCCGAACCCCTTGACGGGGAACTGATTACCGATCTGTGTGCGCTTGCACGTTCATCACACACGTGGATCTATGCGGGGTCTTTCCCCGAAGTAGATGGTTCGCAACGGTTCAATACCACCGTTGTCATTAATGATGAAGGCGTCGCTGTTGGTAGGTATCGCAAGATCCACTTGTTTGGGTTTGATTCCGGTGAAGCTGCTGTTCTGACTGCAGGACCTGAACTTGTGGTGATTGATTCCCCGCTGGGAGCAACAGGTTTGGCCACGTGTTATGACCTGCGCTTCCCGGAGCTCTTCCGTGGGCTCCTCGAGCGCGGCGCTGAGTCATTTGTCATTCCGTCGGGCTGGCCCACAGCACGCATTGATCACTGGCGCACACTCGTGAAGGCCCGAGCCATTGAAAACTTGGCATGGACTCTTGGATGCAATCAAGTCGGCGACCAGGCGGGGGTGGAACTTGGCGGCACCTCGTTGGTGATTGATCCTTGGGGACAGGTCATCGCTGAAGCCCCCACGGATGAGGAATGTCTACTGTTGGTTGATGTTGATCTTTCGCTGGTGACGCGCTCTCGAGATGCGTTCCCCGCTCTTAAAGATAGAAAACTGTAAATCACCCCCCCACCAAGGAGTTGTCGCTATGCGTCGTGTTGTTGCTGTGCTGTTCGTGGCAAGCTTGGGAATCGCTGCTCTTGCAGGATGCGGAACGGCAAAGGTTGCTTCGTCACCGCAAAACACCCTCGCCCCGCTAGATAAGAAGATCGCAGGGTCGGTGCCTGATCGCTACACAGGCCAACCCCTGATTATTGCCACCGATGCATCGTTGGCGCCGATGGAATTAGTGGCTGGGAAAAGGAAGTCCATCGTTGGCGCCGATATCGACATAGTCAATGCGCTGGCTTCCACGATGGGGCTGAAGGTCATCATCCAAAATGTGGACTTCAACAAGATTGTCAGTGGCGTGGATTCGGGCGCTTATGACCTAGGTGTCTCGAGCATCACTGATACGTCGGTTCGGGAGACGAAGGTGGACTTCGTGACGTACTTCCAGGCTGGGATTTCGTATTACGTGCGAAAGGGGGCAGCGAAGGTTGCTCAACCTGCCGACCTATGCGGCCAACGAGTGGCTGTTCAGGAAGGAACGATTCTTGAGGCTCTTGCCGTCAAGCAAAAGCCGCTGTGCGACAAGGCCGAACCGTTGTCCATCGTCCGGTTTCCGCAACAAACTGAAGCAACCCAAGCGGTGATCAGTAAAAAAGCAGATGTCACCCTCTCGGACACTCCCATTGCCTCCTGGGCAGTGCGTAACTCCAAAGGCAAGCTCGTGCTCTCGGGCGAGCCCTTCAGCGTTTCCCCGTACGGGATTGCTGTAGCAAAGGGAAGCGGGCTGACCGAACCATTGCAAAAGGCGGTCAACAAGATCATCGCCAACGGCGTCTACGACAACATTTTGTTGAAGTGGGGTTTGCAGACCGGGGCAGTGGACAACTCCCTCGTCAACGCAGCAATTAACTAGACCAAGTGAAACGGAGCCGCCCACGGGACATCCCGCGGGCGGTTCCCTTTCAGTTCTTAGGCAGCGGTTGGACGACCAATGGGTCCTTGGTAGCTAGCCGAACCTACGCCCAGGATGAGCATGAAGATCCAGGTAAGCAAGATCAGCCCAATGCCAAAACCTGCTTGCTTTCCAAAGACTGTCGCCAAGTCCAAGTAAATGATGATGATGAAAATCAGGTTGACGAACGGGATGAGGAGCAAGACGATCCACCACACGGGTCGACCGACAATTTGCAGCAACACGATGGTGTTCCAGATGGGTACAAATGCTGCCACGGCCGACTTGTCGGCCTTTTTAAAGATCAGTGACAGCGGAATGCAGCTAACGATGTAGGCCAAAACGACCCATATGAAGACCGCACCACTTTGGCCAGTGTCTGATGACGCGGCAAGAATCTGAGACATAGATGATCCTTCAGTTTGTCGGATTGCAACACCCTGATCGTCCCTCTACTTGGGTAGAAGGCTCATCTCGCCACGCCGCTGTTACGTCTAGTGGATCTGCGGAGCCGGAGCCGATGGCCGGGTTCCGACTTCAGCCAGCGCAGCAGCCGCGTCGGCTTCAAAAGTGGCCCGAGCGCGGAACAGCACGACAGCCCCTCCACCCAGTAGAACAACGAGAACGGACAGTCCAACTCGAACACCAGTTTGCAGTGTGGAAACGGTTTCGCCTTGACCGATCAGGGAAATGACCAACGCCGAAATTGATCCGACCAGCAGGGCGCCAGTGGAACTTCCGATGGTGATCAGGAACTGTGCGATGGCAAAGCCCGTGCCGCGCTTCGAAGCGGGAATCACGTCGGCGGTTGCTGCACCGAGGTTGGACAGGGCCAGCAAGTTGAAGAAGTTGATCACGAAGAACAGCGCGACGTCCAACGCAAGAATAGGAACGATAATGAAGATCAGTACCGAAAGGGCTGAGATCAAGAGACTGACTGCACCTACCGTGATGCGCCACGCTTTGCGCTTGCCGACGCCTCGGTCACCAATGCGAGAAGACAGTGCACCGCCAAGGAGAAGGCCAAGCAGCCCGACGCCACCGGTGATTCCTGATGCGGGGCCAGCTTCTAGGGCGAACACGCGCTGTAGGTAAATCGTCACCCAGGAGAACAAACCGGCAAAGCCTGCGAACAACAACATCTGACCGAGAATGATGTAGCGCAAACTGCGAATGGACAGCACACTGCGGAGTCGGTCTATCACTGACTCGTCAACGGAGTCGGTCTCCAGTGCGTGGACGATGTCGATGGGCTCGCCTGAGTCGGGAGTGTTGGCGATTGCCCCAACGACGATTGAGGACTGGCTGGGTCCGCTGACCTTGCTGAGGCTGGGGGATTGAGGCGCAGCTGTGGGTGTTGCATTAGCGGGAGTGCCTGCACGGTCCACATCATCGCCCTGCGACGGGGTTAGACCGGCCTCTTCAGCCATCGTGGTGATTTCATCCGCGAGCCCACGGCGCGGTTCGCGCAGAAAGAAGAAGACAGCAGC
>JBAXSF010000141.1:0-3123 GCA_037130835.1 Actinomycetes bacterium | reverse complement strand
CAACCGCGACGACAACGGGCACGGTGAATACCACGGGCACGACTGGCACGGTTGGCGGTGGCGGTGGTGTGGGTGTGGGTGTGGGTGCAAGCCGAGCAACCGCACTTACCGTTCCGCCGTCATCGGGCTGGGGCGTACAACAAACATCGGTCGTTTTTGCCGTGATTCTTTTGTTTGGGCTTGTCATTGCCCCGCCGCTCACGGCACGGTTCTTGCGTCGTCGCGGAGGAGTGCCTTCGTGACTTCGCTGGTGACCTCCCGCCTGACAGCGCGTCGTGGACGCGCAGTTTTGGCATGCACGGTGGTCACCGTGGCGTTGAGTTCCATCGCACTGGGAGCCCCCAGCCAGGCAATTGCCTCAGCTCGCGTTGGTGCAGCGTCAATTACGGAATCTGGTTCAGGTGATTACAGCGACCTTAAAGTCACGGTTGAGCAGACCGAGAATTTGACGAATCAAGTGGTCCGCGTCTCGTGGACGGGCGCAGTACCCACCCCTGTTGACACGATTTACGCGAGGAATTATCTCCAGATCTTTCAATGCTGGGGAGATGATCCAGATGGCCCTGATCGCACACAGTGCCAGTTCGGCGGCTTTACAGGTGACCCTCGTGGTGGCGCCGATTCATCCACGTCTAGTCGCCAGGTCAGTTACGGTGCCCTGCGCGATGACCCAGCAGAAACCATTAAGTACGAAGGTGGATTTTATCAAGCATCGGTGCCCTTTCGTTCCGTAACGGGGAAGACGATCCCTGGCATTGGTGATGACTCGCGTGAATTCTTCAACCAATTCACGACGAACGAAATTCCTTACGCTCGCACCAGCCCTGATGGCACCGGTGAACAGTTTTTTGAAATACAAACTGCTCTTGACGCTCCGGGTCTTGGTTGTGGATCGGCAGTGGGGACGGGTGCCGACTTGACGGGACGTAAGTGCTGGTTAGTTGTTGTCCCGCGTGGCGATCGAGACGTAAACGGGGTGCCTATTCAGGGTAGCGACTCGCTGTATTCCTCGCCCCTGGAAATTTCCAATTGGCGCGATCGCATTGTGGTGCCTCTGCGCTTCCAACCGATCGCCGCTTCCTGCTCGATTGGCGCAAAGGAGCGCGAAACCCTTGGACAAGAGGGTGTTGAAGAGGCACTCAGTCGTTGGCAGCCGAAACTCTGCGAGACCACAGGAGCGATTTTCAGTTACTCCCAGGTTCCTGATTCCACAGCCCGTGCAAACTTGGTGAAGTCTCCATCCCTGTCGTTTGTGTCCAAGCCTGTTTCCAACGACAAATTGGACAGCAGCCACCCTGCGGTCTATGCACCGGTAGCGGCCAATGCCACGGTTATTGGTTTCAATATTTATAGCAATTCCAGTGGGCGCGCGCCGCCACCGGAAGTTACTAAGGATGATGGCAAGCGCCTTACGCA
This sequence comes from Actinomycetes bacterium, assembly GCA_037130835.1. Taxonomy (GTDB): domain Bacteria; phylum Actinomycetota; class Actinomycetes; order UBA12327; family UBA12327; genus AcAMD-2. The sequence goes on along the minus strand of JBAXSF010000141.1, from coordinate 1,707 downwards.
GTTGAAGCTCAACCAGCGACTGGTGCTCAAGTTGCTGACACAGTCGTACCGCTTGAGCCTGGCTAACGCACTGGCCCCACAGGTGTCAAATAACCCTGAAGACATTGTCGCGGACACGGAGTTTAGAAACCTCAATCCCAACTTCACGGGTAAGGGTCGCAAGTTGCAAACCCTGTCTCGTTTGCTAATGACAGTGAACAGCTCCGATGCTGCGAGCACTGTGTGGAAGTGGGTGTTATCCGATAAGGACGCTCGCGCATTCTTGGCTGGAAAGCCCGATCCGTATGGCATGACCATTAATCCCAATTACAAGAATCTTGATCTGAGTATCGAGCGTTTTCCACGCAATGACCTGTACTGCGCCGACGTTCAACCAGGGTTCCCGCCGTTGTGTGAGTTTGATACCCACCCCTACGCCGCGGACGACCACGACGCAGCTCGGGCGGTTTCCCGCGGCGACACTTTGGGACGTTTGTGGGATCCCAACGCCTCCCCACCATCCTTTAAGCGCGTTCCGCTCCAGCCCAATAATGGGCAGGGCTTGTTCTGCATCACCGATGCTGCGACGGCGGCTCGCTATGGCTTGCTTACGGCCGAACTGGTAAACGCCAGCGGAAATTACGTGCCGGCTAAACCTGCGAATATGTTGGCCACGATCAAGGAGATGAAGCCCATCGCAGGGAGCACGGTATTGGGAGCAAATCCCTTAGCAACAGGAGCAACCGCGTACCCATTGACCACCCTTACCTACGCGGCAACTATTCCGACCAAGCTCACAAAAGCAGCCGCCAAGGACTACTCGGCATTCATCAAATATGCGGTCGGTCCAGGTCAAACCCCAGGGTTGCTTCAAGGTCAACTTCCCGATGGGTACGCACCACTTCCGGATGCACTTCGAGCCCAGGCAAAAGTTGAAGCCGATGTGATCGTTTCCCAACAGGCAAACGGAGTTCCACCCACCACTCCAGCAGCATCGAAGACCCCAACTAGCAATGCGGCAGTGCCGATCATTGATGGTGGACCTGTCCTGCCAGTGGCGGCTGTCACTGCGCTTGATGCACCTCAAGCCCAAACGACTTTTGCGGCTTTGCTTAACGCCGCACAGGCGATCGTCGCCTCACTTGGCCTAGGGCGCTTCACCGTCTTTATCGCATTCATTCTCGCGATCGGTTCCGCCCTTGGCGGGCCCATCCTCTACAGGCTCGGGGGGCGTGCGCTATGACGCTACCTCGTGATTGGCACGACCCCCGCACAACTCAATATGGTTTACAACTTCATAAGGACCGCACAACAGCAATCGCCTAACGCATCGAGCGCTAGGTATACATCAGTAAACATCGAGAGGAAAATGATTATGAACAGCAAGTACAAGCTTGCTACGGCAGCGGCTGCGGTTATCGCAATTGCTGCTGGTGGACTCACGATGGGTTCGGCCTATGCCGATCCATCGGGCGCCCCGACTTACCGCACGCTCGCCGGTGTGGGCTCTGACACAACTGAAGGTGTCGTCGCTGGTCTTTCTGACGGCGTCACCTCCTTGTCCTTGACGTCGTCCTTGGTTTCGGACGGAACGATCAAGGACCTGGCCGGTGCCACGATTGCTAGCGGCACCAAGATCGTCGGTAGCTACAACGCGCAGGGCACTTCGACCATCAAGACTAAGGCTGCGGCCTTGTGTGACGCCGTTACGCGTCAAAATGGTTCAGG
>JBAXSF010000140.1:0-3176 GCA_037130835.1 Actinomycetes bacterium | reverse complement strand
CATCTGGATTGGGGCCCCAGAGGCCACCGCCATTGCCTTTGCCCAGCAGGGACTGGTAGCTCCACGCCCACTCACCCATGACCTGATGGCCACCTTGGTGACCTCATTGGGACGATCCCTGACCGAGGTGCACATCACCGACCTCGAAGAGGGCGTTTTCTACTCCAACCTGGTCTTCGATGATGGAACCACGGTTTCTGCACGCCCAAGCGATGCCATCGCGCTAGCGCTGCGCACCGGAACCACGATCTTCGCCACCGAGGAGTTGCTCGACACGGCGGCCATTTTGATTCCCGATGAGGAAGAAGATGAAGACGAGGTCGAGAAGTTCCGCGAGTTCCTCGACCAGATTTCACCCGAAGATTTTCAGGCAGAAGGGCCGCAGTCGTAGCCCCGTAAAAATAAGGCCCCGAGTGCTGTTTCGTGCGTAATCTCACGTTAAACATGAGGTTTAGAGTTACGTCTGCGACACGCGAGGCAGGCGATTGACCAAGGTATTGTGCCGACCGTAAGTTGTGGACACAGCTCGCCGATGTATGTGAAGACGTGCCCAGCACACCTTCCCAACTTCCAACGACCGCGGCGGGTAGGAGGCACCAGTGACCGGCACCAACGAACACGCTGAGCAGAACCAGCAGGGGACCGTTGAACAGGCTCAAGGGCAGCTGTTCAGCGAGGATCTGCGGCGCCTGCCTGACGACGTGGGGTACCGAGGTCCCGTGGCCTGCAAGGCCGCCGACATCACCTACCGCCAACTCGATTACTGGGCCCGTACCGGTCTCGTTGTGCCTTCAGTGCGCTCAGCCGCTGGATCGGGTAGCCAGCGCCTGTACAGCTTCCGCGACGTTTTGACCTTAAAGATCGTGAAGCGCCTACTGACCACGGGCGTCTCCCTCCAGAACATCCGCCAGGCCGTGGAGCACCTGCGAGCCAGTGGCGTCGATGAGATCGCTCAAGTCACGTTGATGAGTGACGGGGCCAAGATTTACGAATGCAGGTCAGCGGAAGAAGTGGTGGACCTCCTATCGGGTGGTCAGGGCGTTTTTGGCATCGCCGTGAGCAGTGTGTGGAAAGAAGTCGAAGGCCAACTGGCCCACCTGCCCAGCGAGCACGTTGACGATGAAACAAGTGTGATTCCTGAGCATGTTGGGGATGAATTGGCTCGACGTCGCAAACAGCGAGATGCGGGCTAAATCACGTCCTTTCCGGGGTGACGTAGCAAGGCACTGAGGCAGCCCTACGGCAGACTGTGGTCATGCCACATTCTGCGAGCGGACCCCATGCATTTGTCGATCGACACATTGGGCCGTCCGCCCGTGACCTGACCTACATGCTCGAACGGGTTGGCGCGAGCTCCCTGGACGACCTAGCAACTCAGGCCATCCCGCACTCGATTTTGGATATGGCCGACATTGGCCTTCCCGAAGCTGCTTCTGAACAAGAGGTGCTGGCCGAACTGCGTGAACTGAGTTCGCGAAATTCTGTCTTGGTACCCATGATCGGCCTGGGGTACAGCGGCACGGTGACCCCACCGGTGGTTCGTCGTCGCGTTCTTGAAGATCCAGGGTGGTACACCGCATACACCCCGTACCAACCTGAAATTAGTCAAGGCCGCCTCGAGGCGTTGTTGAACTTTCAGACCATGGTGGGCGACCTCACCGGACTGCCGGTTGCTAACGCCAGTTTGCTTGATGAGGCAACTGCTGTTGCTGAGGCCATGAGTTTGCTCAACCGCGCATCGCAGTCTTCGTCGAAGCGCTTCTTTGTTGATCACGATGTGTTCCCGCAAACATTGGCAGTGCTTCGCACGAGAGCTGAAGCGGTGGGAATCGACGTTGAGATGTTTGATGCGACGCAAGGACTCCCAGCAGGTGAGGGCTTTGGCCTTTTGGTCCAATACCCAGCAGCAAGCGGGGAAATCCAAGATCACAGCGCGTTGTTTGCGGCCGCCCGTGACGCTGGCGTTGGCGTCGCAGTCGCATCAGACCCGTTGGCTCTGACCTTGTTGACCGCACCGGGCCACCAAGGCGCGGACGTGGTGGTGGGTTCGGCACAACGTTTTGGTGTCCCGATGGCTTTTGGGGGACCGCACGCGGCCTTTATGTCGGTGCGCGAGGGTTTGCAACGACAAATCCCCGGACGACTTGTTGGTGTGAGCGTTGATGCTGACGGACGACCAGCGATGCGGTTGGCCCTCCAAACACGTGAACAGCACATTCGCCGTGACAAGGCGACCAGCAATATCTGTACCGCGCAGGTCCTCTTGGCAGTTGCCGCCTCAATGTATGCGGTCCACCACGGCCCTGATGGTTTACGCGCGATCGCTCACCACACCCACGAGACGGCAGCGCTACTCGCACAGGGTTTGCGAGCGGCCGGCCTAAATGTTGTGACCACGAACTTCTTTGACACGATCCGAGTTCATGCGCCCGGTCGATCCCACGCTGTGATGGCGGCAGCAGCTGATTTAGGCGTGAATTTGTTACACGTAGATTCTGACACGGTTGGAATTTCAACCAGTGAAATTACAGTCGATGAACACCTGCGGTTAGTCGGTTTGGCCTACGGCGTCGAGCTTGATATTGAGCAACTTCGGGCTGGGGGAGTGGATACCACTGTGCCTAGTGGACTCCTGCGCACTGACGAGATTTTGACCCACCCGGTGTTCCACGAGCACCGATCCGAGACGTCGATGTTGCGGTACATGCGCAGTCTGCGAGACAAGGACTATGCGTTGGATCGTGGCATGATCCCGCTGGGTTCCTGCACGATGAAACTTAATGCGGCTGTGGAGATGGAGCCCATTACCTGGCATCGGTTTGCGGACCTCCACCCATTCGTGCCATTGCATCAAGCTCGAGGCACGTTGGCGTTGGTGCGTCAACTGGAAACGTGGTTGTGTGAAATCACGGGCTATGACGCAGTGTCACTGCAGCCCAACGCGGGCTCACAGGGCGAATTTGCTGGTTTGTTGGCTATTCGGGCCTACCACCGAGCCAACGGTGATGACTTCCGAACCGTCTGTCTGATTCCGTCGTCGGCCCATGGGACAAATGCGGCCAGTGCGGTGATGGCCGGAATGCAAGTAGTTGTGGTTGCCTGTGACGAGGCCGGAAACATTGATCTTGCTGATCTGCAAGCCAAGCTCGATGAGCACAGCACACACCTTGCGGCTT
>JBAXSF010000014.1:0-15899 GCA_037130835.1 Actinomycetes bacterium | reverse complement strand
ATCCACCATGGCGCGTCGACGTTGCGCTGTGTAACGCGTCCTTCGCGCGCGCGCATCAATGCGTACCCACCATCGTTTGCCCGCGGTGACAACAGCCAATTGCTGTGAAGGGACTACCGACCGCAATCGCTGCCGGTGCGGACTGAACCACCAGGCGAACACACCTGCCATAAGCGATGCCAGAGCCCAGGAATTCATCGCGTGACCAAGGCCGACAACTCTTGGAAGGCAGCGCCACTGTGGATCGCACCAGTGCAATCCCACTGAAGCGCAGGGACGATCTCGACTCGATCATCCACTGACCGAACTACAGCGATTTCTTGAAGCCAACGTTGCCCCGCTGGTGTGCGATTGACGTGAAGGACCACATCAAGGGCCGATCCCAGCTGAGCCATAGCCGAATCGCGCGACCAACCCGCTGGAGCAGCCAAGGCTGCCACCCGTGCTGGGACATCGGCCGGACTATTGGCGTGCAAGGTCCCACAGCCACCCTCGTGGCCGGTATTCATCGCTGACAGCAGGTCAATGACCTCGGGACCGCGAGCCTCACCGACCACGAGTCGATCGGGGCGCATCCGAAGTGCCTGCCGAACCAGATCGCGAACGCTGACTTCGCCGGCGCCTTCGATATTTCGATGACGCGACTGCAAATACACCACGTGCGGATGCCGTGGTCTAAGTTCGGCCGAATCTTCAACCAGTACCAAGCGGTCCTCCGGTGCAACGAGAGACAACAAAGCAGATAACAACGTCGTCTTACCTGTTCCTGTTCCCCCGGTCAGAAGAAAGGCCACACGCGATTGAACAATCGCCTGCAACCACTCGAGAGCCTGCACGCCCAAGGAGCCACTTGCCTGCAATTCAGCTAATGAAAATCCGCTGACCCTCGGGATACGCAAACTCACCAACGTGCCCGAACCCGAAATCGGTGGCAACACCGCGTGCAAACGAATGCCGCGATCGAGCCCACAATCAACATAGGGATTGGCGTCATCCAAACGCCGGCCCACGCTGCCCGCGAGCCGAACCGCGAACTGGCGAACCTCACCTTCGTTAGTAAACGCAGCATTCACGCGCACTAGCCCTGCGCCCCGATCGACCCAAATAGATTCCGGACCATTGATCACCACATCCGTGATGTGCGGATCATCAACGAGGTCTTGCACGACCGAAAACCCCACCAGCTCGGCCTGAATCAATGGCGTGAGCTCATCGACAGTGGCTTCCCCCACCACTGGGAATTGAGTACGGATGGCCTGCGCGATCGAATGGCGATCAGGGGCCAACGACTGTTGAGCCAACGTTTCGCGTACCGACGTGGTCAGGTCTGGCGTCAGGATCATCAAGCCACCCGCACGCTGTCGCGATCCAGCACGCCACTGCATACGGAGGTCCACGGATTTTTTCCCGAGCGCACGCCGCTACCCCGATCAAGTTCCTGTGCAGTAGCCAAGCAATAGCGGACGGTTCCGGCGCTGGGAATACCTAACGGTTTTTTGGTTGCTCGCACCGACAGGCCACCCGTTGGCAGCTCAACCACCACGCTGCTCATCGCAACTGTGAAGCCAGCACATCGCGAGAGCCACGCACTCGCAGCAGCCACTGCCCGCACTTCGTTGGGCACCACGATCAGAACCTCGCACTGCACTGTTCCCAAGACGGAACGCAAGCCGTCGTTATGCCGCGGGCAATCGAGAACAATGAGATCGCAGGACTCGCAGAGCGCATGGATGACCCGAATCAGCAGCTCGGGCGAAATTGACGTGTTTCCATCGCGACTGCACGATAAAAAACGCACCCCTCGATGAACGGCGAGTGCCTCAAAGAGAGCCTGACTTGGAAGTTCACCATCAACAGCAGCCAACTCACTCCACTGCACGCCGCGATGACCCTCAGCTCCGAGTACCAAGTCAATGCCACCGCCGAGTTCATCGGCATCAAGCAGGACAGTCCGCTTTCCTTCTTGTGCACTCGACTGAGCTAACGCGACTGCCAATGAACTTGCACCCGCGCCACCGCGCGCGCCCACCACAACAATCACCCGCGCCAACGGTGAACCGTTTCTGCCTGTCATATCCGCCCTCCTCTGATCGAACGTGAGGGTGACGCGGAAACCAGCCGCTAATGCCTACCTGGTGCGTGAATTGGGGATGAACATGCCTGTGGAAACGACAACTCAGCGTCGGGAAACTGCTTTTTGTCCACACCTGCGCTTATGCTGTCAAGAGTGAGTACTGCATCTTCCCCCACTCCGCAGCCGGCCCGCACTGGTGCACGTTCCCAGGCCAAGCGCCCCGCAGCGTTCTTTGACCTTGATAAAACCGTCATCGCTAAGTCATCAGCGCTGGTGTTTAGTCGCCCGCTTTATCGCAGCGGCTTGATTAATCGACGCGATGTTTTGCGCAGTGCCTATGCCCAGTTCGTTTACGTCCTCGGCGGCGCTGACCACGACCAAATGGAACGCATGCGCGAATACTTGTCGGCCCTAACCGAAGGTTGGGATGCCGATCAGCTGCGCGAGATTGTCGCGGAAGCTCTGCAAGAAGCTGTTGAACCCATCATCTACGAAGAAGCCGCGAACCTGATTGACGAGCATCATGCCGCGGGTCGTGACGTGGTCATTGTTTCGTCGAGTGGTCAAGAAATTGTTGAACTCATTGGCGCGATGCTCGGAGCCGATCACAGCATCGGCACACGAGTTGCCATCGTTGATGGTCAATACACCGGGCAGATTGAGTTTTATGCCTACGCCGAGAACAAAGCGCAAGCGATGCGCGACCTCGCTGACGTACAGGGTTACGACTTGTCACAGTCATACGCCTATAGCGATGCCGCCACGGACTTGCCGATGTTGGAATCAGTTGGTTTCCCCTCGGTGGTGAACCCCGACCGCCCCTTGCGACGCGAGGCCATGGCCCGCGATTGGCCAATCTTGACCTTCAACAAGCCCGTTCCCCTGCGTCAGCGCTTTGCCAGCGGCATTACCGCTAAGCCAACGTTGACCGCAGTAGCTCTCGGTGGCGCGGCTGCGGCTGCTGGATTGATTTGGTACGCCGTGCGTCGTCGCGGTTCCACGACCGACTAATCGACGTCACTCACTCTCGAACTGGGTGCACACTTTTTCAATCGTGGCCGCACCTGTTCGCACAGCATGTGCGCAGTGGTTAATCCAATCGGCGACCGCCCGGTCTGATCCGCCCGCATAACCCTTAATGAGGGACAAGTACTGGGTTCGCCCCACACTCAGGTGTCCCGCTTCGGTGACCACCAGTCCACGCGGATCAAACCCTCGCGTGCGCAACACCAAGCGTTCGGCCGCGCGCGCAACTAACCCATCGCGCAATCCAAAGGGTTGAATCGCCATGAGCTCAGCGTGCGTGTAAGCAGCCATAGCCAAGGCAGGTGTCTCCTTATCGTTGAGCAACAACGCATTAAGTCGCATCAGCCGCGGTGCAATATCGGCAACGGGTGGCAAAGCCAGGTCCATCGGGTCTTGCGGGTCTCCCTCATCGTTGGGACGAGGTCGGCCGATCCGATCCGTTCCCACGCTTTCGGCCAAATCGGCTGCTGCCACTACGTGCAAACGAGCCAAGGCCTGGACTGGCGACCGTCGCCAAATAGCCTCAATCTGGGGGACTTCTTGCGCCACCCGCAGGGCCGCTTGGGCTATCGGACGGCCTGGATGATCAAGGCGAAGGTTGCCGCTGCGCAAGAATTCTAGGTCAACATCGACTCCCATCAGAGCCGCTGATGCGCGAGCACCCCGCAAAGACGACTCCAACGCAATGTCTCCACCATGTCGTCGAAGCGCACGGTGCGCGATAACCTCGTCCGTAGCCAGACGCGCTGACTCAAGCTGCTGGCGCACAGCAGTCTTTCGCGCGATCTCTACGAGTGGTTGCACCTGACCAACTCTAGAGGTGCCCACCCTTGGAGAGATATTTCGTGAGTGATTTCGACAGTGACATGGTCGACCCGGTACGCATTGACAATTTGAGTCATGAACACCGCACCTTCGCACCTAGCCCTGAATTCGCTCGTCAGGCTTTCGCCCAACCAGGGATCTACGACGAGGCGGACCAGGACCGATTGGCTTTTTGGGAAAAGCAGGCGTACCGACTGAATTGGACTTCGCCATGGACGCAGGTCTTGGACTGGTCGCAAGCTCCTGTAGCGAAATGGTTTGTCGGCGGTCGCCTCAATGTGGCGGAAAACTGTCTTGATCGACACTTGGCTAACGGGCTCGGCGAGCGCGTAGCGATCTTTTTCGAGGGTGAACCAGGCGACACGCGAACTATCACCTACGCGCAATTGCACGCCGAGGTGTGCCAAGCAGCCAATGCACTTACTGCCCTAGGTGTCGGCGAGCACGACCGAGTGGCCATCTACCTGCCGATGATTCCCGAAGCTGTCGTGGCAATGTTGGCGTGTGCTCGCATCGGAGCAGTACACAGCGTCGTCTTTGGCGGCTTCAGCGCTGACTCACTGAGCTCACGTATCAACGACGCAGGAGCAAAAGTTGTCATAACAGCCGACGGCGGATTTCGTCGTGGCAAAGAACTCCCCTTGAAAGTCATCGTTGACGAAGCGGTGCTCGTCACTCCCACTGTCGAACATGTGGTCGTCGTCCAGCGGACCAAGGGTGAGGTCGAGTGGTTTGATCGCGACCTCTGGTGGCACGAGCAGCTAGATGCACAGCCTGAGCAGCACGTCGCGCAGAGTTTTGACAGCGAACACCCACTTTTTATTCTCTACACCTCTGGCACCACGGGCAAACCAAAAGGAATTTTGCACACCACCGGTGGCTACCTCACGCAAGCCGCGTTTACTCACGAGGCAGTTTTTGATCTGAAGGCCGACACTGACGTGTATTGGTGCACCGCAGATGTGGGATGGATTACCGGACACAGCTATGTCGTCTATGGGCCACTGGCCAACGGCGCAACGCAGTTGATCTACGAAGGCGCCCCCGACACCCCACATCGTGGCCGTTGGTGGGAACTGATTGAGAAGTATCGGGTCAGTATTTTCTACACCGCACCGACCGCGCTACGCACTTTTATGAAGTGGGGCGATGACATCCCCAACGGTTTCGATCTGTCCTCCCTTCGAGTGCTCGGGAGCGTAGGCGAACCGATCAATCCAGAAGCATGGATGTGGTACCGCGACGTCATCGGCCGCGACAACTGCCCCGTCGTTGATACCTGGTGGCAAACCGAAACCGGCGCCATGATGATCAGCCCCCTGCCTGGAATCACGGCGACAAAACCTGGCTCAGCGATGCGCGCATTGCCGGGTATCGGAATTGACGTCGTGGACTCCCACGGAGAGACCGTACCCAACGGTGTGGGCGGATATCTTGTGCTGACTGAACCATGGCCATCCATGGCACGCGGGATTTGGGGTGACCCCGAACGCTTCATTGAAACGTACTGGCATCGCTATGCCAAGCAAGGTTTCTACTTCGCTGGTGATGGCGCCAACCGAGACCTTGATGGCGATTTGTGGTTGCTCGGACGAGTCGACGATGTGATGAATGTCAGTGGTCACCGAATTTCTACCGCGGAAGTTGAATCCGCTTTGGTATCTCACCCACGAGTGGCAGAAGCCGCAGTCGTTGGTGCCCAGGACGAAATTACTGGTCAGGGCATCGTTGCCTTTGTCATCTTGCGCGGGGAAAACAACCTAGATGCCGACACGATTGGCTCGGAATTGCGTGACCACGTCGGCCACGACATTGGACACATCGCTAAGCCGCGTCACATCATGATCGTGCAGGAGCTCCCCAAAACGCGGTCCGGAAAAATTATGCGTCGGCTCCTGCTCGATATTGCAGAGCATCGCACCCTAGGCGATGTCACCACGTTGGCTGATCCTGCGGTGGTGCAACTTATTGCCGACGGAATGGCAACTGCAGACGATGCATAAGGGCGTAAACTTGGTCCATCATGACTGAGCGTCGCGTCGTATTCGGCAGGCTTACGTGGGCTGAACGCGTTCGCCTAGGTGACATCCTGCGTCGTGAAGTCGTCGGCGGGGTTTTACTCCTGATCGCCGCAGCAGTTGCGTTGATTTGGGCCAACTCGGCTTGGCGCGATGCGTACTTCAACCTCACGCAGTTCACCATCGGTCCACAGTCGTGGGGCCTGCACCTGACGTTGGCCGATTGGGCCGGCGAAGGCCTACTCGCCCTCTTCTTCTTCGTCGCTGGGTTGGAACTCAAGCGCGAGTTAGTCGTTGGGTCTTTACGCAACCGCAGTGACGCCCTCTTGCCGATCGCTGCAGCTGTTGGTGGCATGGCCTTGCCCGCCTTGATCTACCTCGCTTTTACTTCTTCCACTCCTGGTGCCGGACAAGGCTGGGGTATCCCGATCGCCACCGACATTGCTTTCGCACTTGCCGTGCTGGCCATCATTGGGCGCGGTCTGCCGCCAGCACTGCGCGCCTTTCTTCTTACCCTCGCCGTTGTTGACGACCTCGGCGCTATCACCGTCATCGCGTTGTTCTATAGCGATGCATTGGCACCCTTGTGGTTGCTTGGCTCTGTTGCACTGGTGATCCTTTACCTCATCCTGCAAAAACAACGTGTGCAATCACCGTTGGTGTACGTGCCGCTGGCACTTGCACTCTGGGGATTTGTTCACACCAGCGGGATTCATGCCACTGTTGCCGGGGTTGTTTTGGGATTGGCCACTCGGGTCGTGCGCGATTCCGGCGAAGAATTGGCGCCCGCTGAACGGCTCGAGGAGCGGCTTCGCCCCATCTCCGCTGGAGTGGCTGTCCCCGTCTTTGCGTTCTTCGCAGCTGGCGTGACAATCGTGGGGACCAGCCTGGCAACCATCGCGTCAAATCCCGTCACCCAAGGTGTGGCCGTTGGACTCGTTGCCGGCAAATGCATCGGCATCTTCCTCACCACGTTGGTCATTGTTCGCTTCACGAAAGCACGCTTAGGCAATGGCCTGAAGTGGGTGGACATCTTTGGGTTGGCGCTGATTTCCGGCATCGGATTCACCGTCTCGCTACTGATTGCCGAACTCAGTTTCGCTGGGACGGATCCACAGCAAGGGTTCGCCAAAATCGCGATTCTGTTTGCCTCGTTGCTGGCCGCACTGCTCGCCAGCGTGGTGCTGTTGCCCCGATCGCGCGCCTACCGCGCCTTGGCCACCCGTGAGGACAGCGACCTCAACCACGACGGTATCCCGGACGTGTACCAACGAACAGACGATGGTGGCGACACCTCTAACCCTTAGAGTGGGTGCACCAGCGCTTCAGGAGGACTCATGAGCAACTCGAATGGCGACCGTTCCATCGGTCAGCTCTTTGCATCAATCATGGAAGACATCTCCTCCTTGATCCGTGGCGAAATTGCTTTGGCAAAAGCCGAAATCCGCAAGAGCGCACAAATGGCAGCGCGTGGGGCCGGCCTTATTGGTGGCGCCATCTTCTTGGCCACGTTGTGCTTTATCTTCTTGCTCGTCGCCCTGTCCTACGGCATTGCTAATGCTCTCAACGGGCGAGTGTGGGCCGGATTCCTTATCGTTGCGTTACTTCTGCTGATCATCACCGCCATCATGGGCTACTTCGCCAAGCGACACTTTGATCAAGTCAAGGGACCCGAGCGTGCGCAAGCCCAGAGCGAAGCCACCCTCAATACGCTGCGCGCCATGCCAGACAAATTTATTGATGCCTTCGAACGTGCAATGCCGGAAAGCAAAGAAGCCCCCGACTCACGGTCTTAGATGCAACGCCCGGTTGATACCGGCGCCGTTGCGCGCGATCCGTTGACCGCATCCTTGGCAATAGCCGAAGCCGTCAGCGCGTAACCGCTCGCTGGATCATCAACCGAAGCAGCAAAAATCATTCCCAATACGCGACCGCGCTGATCTAACAACGGCCCACCACTATTTCCGGGTCGCACCCGCGCACGGAGCGAGTAAATCTCACGAACAACCGACGTCTTGTCATAAATATCGGCGCCACGGGCATCCTGGATATCGCGAATTCGCGCAGCGCCGGCTGTGAATGCCCCACCGCCGGGGAAACCAATCACGATGGCGTCATCGCCACGGCTGGCTGGCTTGCTCGCAAACTCCAAGACATCCGCATCAAGGTTGTCGACCTTTAACACCGCGACATCGGTGCGAGGATCAAAGAGAACCACTGTTGCACTGCGCTCACGATCGGTTCCGCCCAAGCGGACCGTGACACGGTCGGTGCCGGCCACCACGTGAGCATTAGTCATGACCGTGTCTTTGCCAAAAGCAAATCCCGAACCGGTCAAGGTGACTTTGCAACGAGGTGCATCCCCAAACACTTCAACGACTGAATCCCTCGCCCGCTGCGCAACAGCGGACCCGGCCAACGTTCCGTCCGGTGGCGCTACCGGAACAAGCTCAGGTGTGGCAATACCGGCGAATACTTGGGGGAAGAAGTTTTCATCGAACGTATTGCGAAGCGCGCTAAACAGAGTGCGCCCTTGGGCCGGCATGACGGAGTCAAGTTCCGTCAGCAAATAAGAGTCGCGCACTTTGAGAGTAAGCGCTGAGGGCGGTCCCGCAACAATGGCTACGGCAAGAAACCACGCCACGAGTAGAACTGAAATGCCGGACAGCACACTTCCACCCAGGGAATCTGCGGCTTGCATCGAACCCGACCCCATACTGGCTCGCGCGCGCGCACCCAACGAACTAAATAATCCCTGGGACAAGCCCGCGATAACCAGCACGAGCACAATGGTGATAACCGGCTTGTAGGGGCCAGCAGAAAATGTATTGAGAAGTCCCGGGACAAAGGTCATCGCTAACGCGGCGCCGCCGAGGAAGCCAATAAATCCAGCAATGCCAGCGAGGAAACCTTGGCGATAACCAGTCAGTGCAGAGAGGGCAACAAGCGCGATGAGCACTACGTCAACTTGATTAAGACTCACTCTCGTGGCCCTTCATCAAATGGTTCCCGACTCTCATCAACATCAACCACGTTCGACTGGTCCCAGGGTTGTTCCCAGCCCGCCAGCGCAATGATGCGATCCAACAAACCACCGGTGAATCCCCAGATAACCAGATCATTGAAGATAAAGCCGGCACCGACATAGCCGCTGGGATGGCGAACTCGCACTCGGTTCGCGGGATTGATCAAGTGATCAATCGCAATACGTAAAACATCGGCGACTTCACTGGCATCAACAACACCGACCGCGCTCGGCACTTCCCACCAAGCAAGAACAGGAGTAACAACGAAACCGCTGGGGGGAACAAACAGATCTGGCAGTACTGCAAAGGGTCGAACCCCAGTTGGATCCAGTCCCGTTTCCTCTTCTGCTTCGCGCAAAGCGGCGGTAACAACTCCCGAGTCGGTCGGGTCGAGTGCGCCGCCCGGAAAGGCAGGTTGGCCCGAGTGGCTGCGCATGTCATGCGAACGCTCAATAAGCAGCAATTCGGGCTTACCTTCATCGTGCCCAAACAACATCAAGACCGATGACTCACGACCACCGCTTGCTGGTGGTGGGAAGCGCGTGAGCTCGTCCACCGTCACAGTGCGGGCCGCCGCTACGACCGGAGCGAGCCATTGCGGTAACTGCGCAATCGTTGGAGACCCCGCAGCCAGGACCAGTCCGCGGGCTCGATCGCGCGGACCTTCAAGGAAGGCGATGTCTGCACTCACCCGCGCGGCTCGCGAATCAACTTCGCTGCTTGGGTCGCATCAGTAGGGCCTTCGCCAAAGGCCGGACACCACTGCGACACATTGCACGCGCCGCACGCGGGTTTGCGCGCATGGCATCGACGGCGACCATGCCAAATGACTAACTGCGAAACATTCGTCCAGTCCTTGGCGGGAAACAGTGCGCCTACTGCGTGCTCGACCTTGACGGGATCCTCTTCCTCGGTCCAACCAAAGCGACGTGCGAGCCGACCGAAATGGGTATCAACCGTGATCCCGGGTACCCCGAATGCTTCACCTAAAACGACGTTCGCTGTTTTGCGTCCCACTCCCGGTAGCGAAACTAGTTCGTCCAGCGTGTGCGGAATCTCGCCAGCAAAGCGCTCATTGACGTCAGCCCCCATCCTCAACAACGTGTCGGTCTTGGCGCGAAAGAACCCCGTGGACTGAATCAAGGCCTCAAGGTCATCGCGATTGGCTGCGGCTAATTTCTTGGTGTTGGGGTATTTCTTAAAGAGCGCAGGGGTGACGCCATTGACCCGCTTATCGGTGCATTGAGCCGACAAGATGGTGGCCACAAGCAGTTCGTACGGAGTGGTGAAATCGAGTTCGCACTTCACATCTGGGTACTGATCAGCCAAAGCGCGCTGGATCCGCCGGGCCCGCCGCACTAGCGCGGCATCCTGCGAAGCTCCCATGGACTCAGCCTAGGGGCCGGCCCACGCCTAGCCCTTTGGGCCGGATGGGTGATCTGGGCTCAATCTCTGGGCCCAACGCGCCGATGAAGGGGTATGTCCACAACCGAGGTTTCGCGGCCCACCGCTAACGCAGCCACACCGGCTCGACGCGCTCCCGCCGATCGCACTGTGCCTGAGCGCAGTGTCGAATTTGCGCACCTCGATTTGGCTGGGCTTCGCGCCTACCGCAAGAACCTTGATGCGGAAGAACACCGGGTGTCCTACTGGCGACGACTGATCCAAGCTCGCTTGGACTTGTTGCGCACCAACAGTGATGGCCTTTCTCAATTTGACCACCTACAAGGTGCTTTTGCTGAGGATCGGCCAGCGCGCGGACGGACCGCCCTTCTTACCGTCTTGCCAGACAACGACATCCCGCCGATTCCTGATCTGCAATCGCTATGGAATCAAGCCGTTGACATCAATAACCCTGCCGCTTGCCACGAACTTGCACAGGAACTGTCATTTGCCGAATTCCAGCTGTCGACGTACCGTCAGGCGCTCCACCGCCGCTTGGCTCGCGCAACCGATGAACTCATCGCGCGCTACCACGAAGACCCTCTTCAGTGCCTAGTCGCACTTCCGCTGAAGGCTGGCGCTGCCTAAGCTTGCTGACTCTGCGCAGGCTCGCGCCGGTCTAACGTGGCACAATGCAGTTAACACACTGATTGTCGCGACGCTGGGAGGCTGAGATGGCTGACATCTTGATGAGTGCCCCGTTGTTCGTCGCCCTCAATGACGACGCTGCAATAGCCCTGCGCGCATCCATGGTTGAGGTGACTTTTGCCAAGGGCGGCGTGATCTTCTCCGAAGGCGACGGCGGAGATCGTCTCTACGTCGTGCTCGAAGGCAAGGTCAAGCTCGGTGTCTCTTCTAGCGATGGCCGTGAAAACCTCCTCAGTGTCCAAGGCCCTGGCGAGATGTTCGGCGAGCTGTCCCTTTTTGATCCAGGTCCGCGAACGGCCACCGCAACAGCCCTGACCGACTGTCGCCTTTTTGGTCTGGGTCACGAAGACCTGAACGAGTGGCTAACCGGTCGCCCGGAACTTGCTCAATCACTTCTTCAAGCCTTGGCTCAACGCCTTCGCCGCGCGAACGAAGCGATGGGCGACTTGGTGTTTGCCGATGTTCCCGGTCGAGTGGCTAAGGCGCTGTTGGACTTGTCCGATCGCTTCGGAGTTCAACGTGGCGACGGAGTGCACGTCACGCACGACTTAACTCAAGAAGAACTTGCACAGCTGGTCGGCGCATCCCGCGAAACGGTAAACAAAGCTCTCGCCGACTTCGCTAGCCGCGGCTGGATCTTGCTCGAACCTCGCGGTGTCACCATCTTGGATGTTGACAAGCTCAACCGTCGCGGCGCTTAGTCCTCCAACACAAACATCAGATGCGCCTGAGCGCTTAACAACGCTGCCCCTCGCAGCGAATCATGCACATCGCTGTACACCGCCTCAAGAACACGCTCCGGCGTCGTTGCCCCCCGGGCCACTGCAGCCCGCACTTGAGCGATGCGTTCATGGCGATGATCCAGATACTGCTGAGCGACTCGATGGGACGGCCCAACCATGGGGCCGTGACCGGGCAACACCACCAACTCGTTGAGTTGAGCCAGCCTTTCTAACGTGCGGAGATAGTGGTCGACTCGACCCTCGGGGTGAGCGATCACCGCGCTGCCTTCGCCCAAGATCGTGTCACCGGTCAAGACCACTGACTCGCTTCCACTGGTGACGACGAAGCACACCGAATCCATCGTGTGCCCGGGCGCATGCAGGATTTCAATGTCTAATCCCGCAACCTGCAGCGTCATCGCGTCAGTAAGTTTTTCACCATGGGAAACATGTCGCTCATCCCATGCACTCACTGGTGCACCGGTGAGTTCATGCAATCGCTGGGCACCATCACTGTGATCACCGTGCCCGTGCGTTAAGAAAATATGTTCAATGGATCCGTGCATTGCGACATCAAGCAGATGGGATTCATCCAGCGGGCCCGGATCAACAATGACGAGCCCATCGATTCCCAGGATCCACGAATTGGTTCCTTGCAACGTCATAGGACCTGGGTTGGGAGCGGTAACACCACGCACCCACGCAGGAGTGGTCGCACTCATCCGGATTGCTGCTCCAATCGAACGGGCCGATGGCTGACTGCTTCAGACACTGATGACCACTGGTTGAGGTCAAGCAGCACCCGAAGCGTGGGCCATAACAAGATGATCTCACCGGCACGATTTGCTTCCAGGGCTTCGGCTACTTTCCACCACCGCGCCTCGACTGCTTCACCATCGGGTACATGCCGCGGTTCGACATCTGCCCGGACGGGGGCAAAAAAGAACCACGTGTCAAAACGAAAAGGAAGGTAATCAGGGGTCAACCACCAAGCCCACGGAATCACATCCTGCGAATGAACATGAGCTTGTTCTCGATTGAGCAGCTGGGCAATCGAGGTTCGCCCCAAGAGGAGGTCCTGTTGATCTTGCTCACTCCACGCCGTGGGATGTCGATTGGAGGCAAGAACGGTCCCGGATTCTTCAAAGGTTTCCCGCACCGCCGCGGCCATGAGTTAGTTGGCTTTCAGCGGCTCAACAGCCATGATCGATGCCACGTGAATAAGTGAGTCGCCATCAAGAGGAAACACTTCACTGTCGCTGGCATCCACTGCGCCACCAGGGAAGACATGGGCATGGGGAGCAAACTTCAAAGTCCCAATGCGTTTAAGCAGCCACACTTCCATACCACCGGTTGCGCTATCGCGAGCAAGGACAACCGTGGCGGCATCTCGTGACTGTGTCGTCACTCCACCTCGACGATGAGCTCAATTTCGACAGGAGCATCCAAAGGCAGAACGGCGACGCCGAGCGAACTGCGCGCGTGAACACCCTTCTCACCAAACACAGCGCTGAGAACTTCACTCGCACCGTTAACCACCAGCGGCTGTGAACTGAAATCAGGGGCGCTTGCTACGAAACCCACGACCTTGACGATGCGACGAACGCGAGACAACTCGCCGATCTCCGCCTTAACAGCGGCAATCGCGTTCAGCACACAGATGCGGGCCAGCGCATTGGCTTCTTCAATGCTCACCTCAGCGCCGACCTTGCCGGTGATGGACAGTGCGCCATCGACGAGCGGCAACTGGCCGGATGTGAAGACGAGATTGCCGGTCTGCACCACGGGGACATAGGAAGCAACTGGCGCCGGTACCGGCGGGAGGGTCATACCCAATTCAGCGATACGGGATTCAGGTGTCGTCATTGATTAGCCCTTAGGACGTTTGAAGTAAGCAACAAGGTTTTCGGCTGAACTGCCCGGCAACACCGAGACCAACTCCCAGCCGTCTTCGCCCCACGTATCGAGGATCTGCTTTGTCACGTGAACAAGGAGAGGCACGGTCGCGTATTCCCAAGCAATTTTTTCCATACCCCGACACTATCTCTGCGGTCAACGGGGCGCTCAGGCAACATACCGATACGTGAGGTTGGTCCCCTGCGTTCTCAGCAGGAATGAGTCAATTAGCTGACGCGGATGTGATCGTCCACCAGCGAGATTTCAAGAGGAGCCAGCATCGTGGCTTCGTATTCATTGCGTGCACTTTCAAGCACTTCCCGCCAGGACATCACATTGGATCGTCGACGAAGCAACGAGCGACGCTCACGCTCGGTCATGCCGCCCCACACACCAAACTCCACGCGATTGTCGAGGGCATCGGCGAGACATTCAGTCCGCACCGTGCAGTTCATGCATACACTCTTGGCCCGATTTTGGGCTGCGCCTTGAACGAAGAGTTCGTCCGGAGCGCTCGTCTGGCAAGCCGCTTGTGCGATCCAGTTATCGACCCAGGTCATGCAACCTCCCCATGGCACAAATAGGTGAGCCGCCCTGTCAAACAGACGTGTTCTCGGCCTGCCTTCAACCTAGGCAACGAACGTGCTCCAGCGGAACCCCTCCAACCCCAACGGTTACACGTTCGTTATCCGCTCCATCTGGCGTACTCTGCTTACGTGAAGTCACATGCGTCACACACGCCCCACGGTCGGCCTAGAGCTGCGCTCGGTCGATTGGTGTTGGTGGCTGTGGCGTGCGGGGTGATTTTCGCCGGAATGTTGCTCCCGGTCGCCGGCGGCATCGCGCTAGCCGCCCGCGATGGATCCCAATCCTTTACCTCACTCCCCAACGTCCTTGATGCCGCTCCGTTGCCACAACCCACTATTTTGCTCGCAAAAGATGGGTCGCGGATCGCGGAAGTGTTCACAGAAAATCGCACCTCCGTTCCGTTATCGAGCATGGCCACACCTATTCGCCAGGCGATCGTGGCCATTGAAGATTCGCGGTACTACGAGCATGGTGGCATCGACTTGCGAGGCACCTTACGAGCGCTGAAAAGTAACAGCCAGGCTGGCTCGATTCGGCAAGGTGGATCAACGATAACGCAGCAATACGTCAAGAACACTCTGATTGTCAACGCGCGGACAGCACAAGAGCGTGAAGGAGCAAGTGCGCGCACCATTTCCCGCAAGATCCGCGAACTACGTCTTGCCATCGCAGTTGAACAAAAGTATTCCAAGGACGAAATCCTCGAGCGCTACCTCAACACTGTCTATTTCGGTGACGGCGCCTACGGAATCCAAGCCGCAGCCAAGCGCTACTTCGGCATCAACGCCAGCGAGTTGAACTTGGCACAGGCTGCCACGTTGGCCGGGGTTGTTCAGCAACCTGTGGGTCTGAATCCACGCCGGTTCCCCGTCAAGGCGCAAGCTCGACGCGACGTGGTGTTGCAACGCATGGTGGACCTGGGTTACATCACCCCCGATTCCGCGACGAAAGCATCGAAGGTCTCGCTATCTAAGTCGCTGCGCATCACCGAGAAGCGCAATGGGTGCACCACCTCCTACGCCGCATATTTTTGCGACTATGTGTTGAGCTTCATTAAGAACGATTCATTCTTTGGTGAAACCGCCGAGGACCGCGAAGCGTTCTTGCGACGCGGTGGACTCACGATTAAGACGACCTTGGACCCTGCGCTCCAAGCCGCCGCGCAAAAGGCCGTCGACACCGCGATCCCGCGCAAGGACAAGAGCCGCAAGGCCGTTGCCGTCTCGTCTGTGCAACCAGGAACCGGTGGCGTACTGGTCATGGCTCAAAACCGCATATGGGGAACATCGGGTCTAGGCAAGACGACCGTGAACTTCAACGTCAACACAAAATACGGTGGCTCTCTGGGTGCCCAGGCCGGGTCCACCTTCAAAGTATTCGTCCTTGCGGCTGCTCTAGACCAAGGGCTGCCGATTACCACCACGTTGAACGCGCCATCAAGCCGAACGTTCACCGGCTTTGTTGATTGCACGACTGGTGCGCCGTTTGCTCCCTACACGGTGCAAAACTCAACCGGTAGTGGGACGTACTCCATGAAGACCGCGACCGCTAACTCGGTTAACACCTTCTTTGTCGCACTAGAAAAGAAGACCGGCTTGTGCCGTCCCAAGGAAATTGCGCAAGCCATGGGGGT
>JBAXSF010000139.1:0-3214 GCA_037130835.1 Actinomycetes bacterium | reverse complement strand
ATCATGGTGTTGAGCCCCGGCGGACATGGTGATGAAGCCAAGTACCGGATCGACCGTTCCGATTACCAGCTCCCTGAAATCTCTCTCAGTACCCCAGAGCGCGCTGTATTGGTGATCGCGGCGCGTGCGTGGGAGCAAGCGAGTTTGCAATCAACCGCGGCAGAAGCGTTACGCAAGCTTGGTGTTGCCAGCGAACTCGTTGATCTGCCTCCGGTATCAACATCGTTGGGCGCCAGCGAGGAATGTTTTCCCACGGCCTACATCGCGGTTCGTGATCGGCGAACAGTGGAATTTGCCTATCTGAAGGTCGCAGCTGCGCACGCTGAAGCACGGCGCGTCCAGCCCTATACGTTGGCAAGCCATCGGGGGTCTTGGTATCTGATCGGTCACGACCTTGACCGCGACGCGATTCGAAGTTTCCGGTTGTCGCGCGTTGCGGGCATCATGAATCTGACTGGCGTCCCCGGATCCGCTCCACCTGCACCCGCCGATCTGACGCGGGCTGCCGTCCTAGAGATGATCACGCCCGACAGCACCGGTGTCGATGCTGCCATCCGCCTGCGTAAAGGCCAAGGTCACGCACTGCGCCGCCAGGCCACCGATGTTCGCATCGGTGCTGATGAATGGGACACCGTAGAAATCCATGGTGTTGACCTGACGCGCCTCACGGCTCAGGTCTGTGCGCTGGGTCCGGTAGCCATCGCCGATTCTCCAGCTGAGTTACGAGCCGCTGTCATCGAATCGCTCACCAAGGTTGCGCAGGTTCACCAATGACCACACGCAAGCCCACGAACTCTCAGCTCTCGCGATTGTTGCTCCTCGTACCCTGGTTGGCCCAAAACCCTGGCGTGACAGCCAAGCAGGCTGCTGTTGAGTTCGACGTGACGGTTCAACAAATCGAACGCGATCTCAACACCCTGATCGTGTGCGGGTTGCCTGGTGGTTATCCCAGCGACCTTATTGATATTCAATTTTGGGCTACCAATGAGGACGATGACTTTTCCTCGTCGTTGGTCCCAGCCGACGGTCACATCCATGTCCTAGAGCCGCAAAGCCTGAACCGGCCGATGGCTTTCACCCAGGATGAAGTCATCACGTTGCTGGTTGGCCTGAATGCTTTGAAGGACCTGCCCGGTGCTGCCGATTCTGATCTCATTGATGGAGTCATCGCCAAGTTACAGGACTGCGCTGGGTCTGTTTTGGCTCAAGCACCAGCGCTGACAGTTAACGCAGGTGATGGCCAGGAAGACCCCGCCGTCAAGGTGGCCATTGACCAAGCAGTCAATCAGCGGAAGCAGTTGAAGATTTCTTACCTTGTGCCCGCACGCGATGAGGTCACCACGCGAGTGATTGAGCCTCTGCGCGTTGTACTGGTTGATGGCCTGACCTATATCCATGCGTGGTGCTTGTCTTCAGAGGGCGAACGCACCTTTCGGCTAAGCCGGATTTTGGACGCCGAGCTGCTCGACACGCCATTTACTTCGCGCGAGCCGTCGACTGACTCCTTTGACGAGGTATTGCTCAACGATCCGACGATTCCCGAGGTCATCCTGGACGTGACTGCCGCCGGGCGGTGGCTCAGCGAGTACGCCACGGTGACCGATGCCATGGACCTGCCAGATGGGGGATTGCGCATCACCATCAAGGTGGCAGATCCTCGTTGGGTTGAGCGCATGCTCCTGCAGGCCGGCGGTCAGGCCAAGGTGGTCGAACCCTCCTTCATTGGCGCCTCGGTCCTTACCCAGGCACAGCAAGCCCTCGCGCTCTACGCCTAAGCCTGAGCCGTGCCGGCCCTTTGTGCCCGCTGAGATTTAAGGTTTTGAGCCCCCTAGCCGATATTTCCCGCAGAGCATTCAACCCGGCTGCTCCTAGGGAGGCAGACATGACGACCATCAAGGCTTCGTGCCCGATGTGCGCTGATGTGACCTTGACACCCGTCCAGATCAAGCTGGTGGTGTCCAACCGCGCTGAGCTGACTAACTACTCATTCTCCTGCCCCCAGTGCCAGGAGCGGGTTACCAAGAGTGCCGATGACGACGTCGTTGCGCTGCTGATCTCCGGTGGAGTCAGCGTTGAGCGTTGGGACCTGCCAGCCGAGGCCCTCGAGGAGCACACAGGTGCCCCCCTGACCTATGACGAATTGCTCGATTTTGCGCTCCTGCTGTCCCATGACGACTTGCTGGCAGCCTCACTCCAGTCATTGGATAGCGAGCGCGCCTAAGCGCCTCCTGTGCGCCCTAAGCCCACTGCAGGCGTAGGGTGGTCTCAACCACGAAGGGGAGAGACCACATGTTCGGAAATATCCGCGGCGGCGAGATCCTCATCCTGCTGTTGATCGTTTTGTTGCTCTTTGGTGCTCGTCGTTTGCCTGATCTTGCCAAGGGTTTGGGGCAGTCCCTTCGCGTCTTCAAGAAGGAAATGACCACGACGGGCGAGGATGACGCGGAACCAGCACCACCCGCGGAATCAACCCCACCCGCGGAACCCAAGTCGACTGACTCGTAATCCCTAGCTCGTGACCGCGTCTGATACGCCCTTGCCTAAGACCAATCGTCGAAGCAAGGCAACCTCCAACCCGCAGGCAGCCATGCCGTTGCTGGAGCATCTGCGCGAATTGCGGCGTCGACTTGTCATCAGTGCTATCGCGATTGCCATTGGAACCACGGTTGCATGGTTTTTCTATGAACCCTTGATAAATCTGGTGCGCAGACCCTGGGAAGAGTTCCAGCGCAGTGGAGCTGCGCGTGGCGTAGAGGTTCCCGATCTCGTGATCACCGGTATAGCCACGCCCTTCACGTTGCAATTGCAGGTCACGGTTGTGGCCGGCATCGTTGCGACAAGTCCCATCTGGCTTTATGAGATCTGGGCTTTTATTACGCCAGGCCTGCACAAGCGCGAAAAGCGCTGGACCGTCATATTTCTGGCCGCCGCAGTACCGCTCTTTGCCGCTGGGGTGTGGCTTGCATATGCATTCCTGCCCAAGGGGTTGCAGATCCTGCTCGGATTTACTCCCGAGAACTTCACCAACCTGATCACGGTGAGCGAATACTTCACTTTTGTCACTCGCATGCTCTTGGTATTTGGTGTTGCTTTCTTGATTCCAGTATTCGTGGTGTTGCTCAACGCCGTGGGAATCTTGACTGCGGAACGATTGCGCAGCTGGTGGCGCGGAATCACTTTTGGAGTCTTCATCTTCGCAGCGGTTGCCACTCCC
>JBAXSF010000138.1:0-3270 GCA_037130835.1 Actinomycetes bacterium | reverse complement strand
CCTGACGTCAAGGCACACAACTGAGAAGGGAGGTCTTCTTTGGCCATGCCCTGAAACGGACCTGCAGTTACATGATGAACAGTGACGCCATCGGCGAGGTGAACCTTGGGCGGCAGGTCACTAGCCGTGGAGCGCGTAAAAATTTCGACCTCAGTACCCAGCGCAGCGAGCCGACGCGAGAGTTCGACCACGTACACGTTCATTCCGCCCGCGTCACCCACACCTGGCTGATCCAGGGGGGACGAGTGCACCGAAAGCATGGCAACACGCTTGGGAGTGCGGCGAACTGCCGACAAGGTCATGCATTAAGTGTGCCTTACACCGCCAAGGACTACCAGTTTGAGCCTGAGCGCGGGCCAAACGGGCTACCTCCCCCACGCCCACCTCCGCCTAAGTCGCGCAAGGCCGGGCGCACATCAAGGAAGTACACCAAGGCACCCACGATGCCAATCAAATTGATGATGCCGATAGGCGAGGAGCTAAAGAAGTTCCACACGCTCGCGATACCCAAGACGATGAGCCAAAAAGCTTTCGTTTGTTTTCCGGCCGCTGGGAACAACTCACCGCGACGGGTTAAACAGTCAACAAAGGTGAAAACCTTGAACACTAGGGTCACTAGACCCAGTAACCCGAGGAAGGAATTTAGCGCTTCAAAAACCACGCTCACACCATAGAACGGAAAACCAACTGTGCGCTCAGGCTCGCGCATCCACTGGTGGGATGTTCATCTCCACCAGTAACCCGCGTACTCGTTGTTCAATGTCGTCAATGATCACGCGAACCTGATCAAGGGGCTGTTCGTGTGGGTCCTGTACTTCCCAATCGAGGTAGCGCTTGCCCGGAAAGTACGGGCACTCTTCACCGCACCCCATCGTGATCACGACATCGGCTGACTTGACCATCGCCTCATCAAAAGCCTTGGGTGTTTCTTCAACCCCGAGACCGCGCTCAGCCAACACTTCACGCACTTCCGGGTGGACGGCATCAGCGGGTTCAGAGCCTCCAGACAACACCACCACCTGATCACCGGCTAACGAACGCAAGATCGATGCGGCGGCTTGCGATCGTCCGGCATTTTTGCGGCAGGCCACCAAGATCGTCGGCACCGAGGTGTTACTCACTGACGACTTCCTCTTTGGCGTGCGTAGTCAAGAAGACAACTGCCGCTAGGGCCAGAGCTGCACCGATAATTTGAGCGATGATGAACGGGGGAACGCTAGCGGGTGCGATGCCCGCGAAGGTATCGCTAAATGCGCGACCGATGGTGACCGCTGGGTTAGCAAATGATGTGGAACTGGTGAACCAGTACGCGGCAGTGATGTATCCCGCCACTGCTGCGGGGACTACGACCACGCTCTCCATCGCGCGACCGGTTCGTACCAGGAGAAAAATCACCAGTACTAGGCCAAACGTTGCGACCACTTCAGCAAAGTAAATGTTGGACCCTTCGCGCACCTTGGTCGATGTTTCAATCGCGGCCCGATCAAACATGACGTTGGCGACGATGGCACCGGCAATGGCACCGACAACCTGGGCTGGGATGTAGGCGATGGCCTCACTCCATGAGCGGCGGCCAATAGCGCAATCCACGATGGTCACCACGGGGTTCAGGTGTGACCCACTGATCGGGGCGAACACCACGATGATGGCAAACAGGGCGCCCGCCGTGGCGATGGTGTTTTCCAGCAGTTGCAGGCCCACATCGTTGGGGCTGAGGGTCTGAGCCGCGATTCCCGAACCAACGACTGCAGCCACCAAAAGGGCTGTTGCTAGGAATTCGGCGAAGGCTCTACGGGTAAGGCTGACCTGCGCGATCACTTCTAGCTCCAGACTTAGTTAAAGGTTGCTTCCGTTTCAGCCGCCATTCGGCGACCAATCTCGGCAGCCAAGGAGTCTACAACTCCCTGGACCCTGCGACGAAGTTTAGACACATGCTCTTCGTGACGACGCAACAAATCGATAGCGTTCACTAATTGATCATCATTGAGTGTGGCGACGTCGCTAATCCGAACGTCTGAAACAACCCGCTCAACAACGCGTCGGTGTTCATCCACGCGGGATGGTTGAGCATTGAGGTGGCGCCCGCTACCCGTCGTCGATGAGTTGTCATCGGCCAAGATGCTGGCCAGTTGGTCTACGAGGGATTCAGTTGATCCACTCGATCGTCGTTGCTGCTCCGCAGTCGCAATATCAACGCGGCCTTGGATGAGCCGGCGTACATAGGACAGGTCGACTTCTTCTTGTTCGGCATCCAGGCGCTTAGCGCTCAGCGTCTGCAAATCCGTGCCCGCTAAGTCCGCAACAAATTCAGGGTCAAGGACACGGTCAACCCGGCGGCGGCCACCAGCCATAGGCGCTGTCATCGCTACATCGACTCCTTGAATTGAACGTGGGTGCCTATGGTGTCACGCCCACAGCCCCCAGGTCAGCCACGGGAGCCCCCGGAGCAGGTTCGTGCCACGCCTGCATTCCCCTCTTTAGCCCAAAACCACGCCTAATTGGCCCCTCAATGTTTTTGGCCTATCTGCCGATGAGTTCCTTAAGGAATAGCTGGATCCTGGGCACACCCGGTCCCCGGCTCATTCAACCTCGCTACTTGGCCGATCGGAGGTGCGCATGTCAAACCACGCGAGTTTGCCTGATGCACCTACCCCGATCGAAACCTTGTTACTTGATTTGGCCACCCAAGAAGCCACGGGTTCACTCACTATCACCGACCCGCACAGCGATGTCGCGACCGTATGGCTTCGCGATGGTCGCTTGTACACCATTTCTGTTCCAGGACGCCGTGCACTTCTTGGTGTGCGATTGGTGTCCTCTGGCGTCCTGACCTCCCACGCCCTCGGGGAAGCTCTTGAAGTGCAACGCACGCAACTTCAAGGGTGGCGGCTTGGCGAATTGCTCGTGCACTTGGGCTACGTCGAACCCAGTGCTATTGACGCCTTCATCGGTGAGCAACTGCACGACATGCTGGACAGCATCATCGACTGGACCGTCACCACCTCTCGCTTTAGCAACGGTGACCGAACGCGTCACGACATGGAATCACAGGACCTGGTTCAACTGCTCAAGCAGATCCGTGAACGTCGCAAGCGTTGGGCTGCTGTTTTGGGCTTCATCGGTTCCGAAGATGCCGTCCCGCAATTGGTAGTTGACGCTGCTGACCGCGCCAACTCGTTGAACCACCAGCAGTGGGCGGTCTTGTGCAAGATCGACGGCCACAATTCAGTCGTTGACTTGGCCGACGAGTGCGGATTTACCACTCTTGAG
>JBAXSF010000137.1:0-3335 GCA_037130835.1 Actinomycetes bacterium | reverse complement strand
CGATCGGCGCCTTCAAAGCGCGACATTCCCACTCGGGGGTCGATATCAAGAACAACGGTTAGATCCGGCACCAATGAATCGGTCGCCCACTGCGACAACAAAGCAACGTCATCTAACTTGAGTTCGCGCCCCGCTCCTTGATAGGCCAACGACGAATCAACGTAGCGATCGCTCAGGACCACATCACCGCTACTCAATGCAGGTGCGATCACAGCGGCAACATGTTCTGCTCTATCGGCGGCGTACAGCAATGCTTCAGTTCGAGGTGATAACTCACCGGTTGCTGGGTCAAGCAGTAGAGCGCGGATGGATTGGCCCACCACCGTGCCACCGGGTTCGCGGGTGGTCACCACCGTCAGATTCTTAGCGCGCATAAAGGCCGCCAAGCGCGCAATTTGCGTAGTTTTGCCGGAACCTTCGCCACCTTCAAACACGACAAAGGTGCCGGTAGATGGCGAGCTGGCTTCGAAGGTCACGGTTTAGACCTTAGTCGCGGGCCACGACGCCCCGCGATCTACTTAGGACTTACGGGCGGACTTCTTCTTCACTGTTCGCGCGGTGGTGGATTTCGGCGGTTTGGGAGTCTTGCGAGTCGCCTTTTTCGCGGTGGTCTTTTTGGCCGTGACCTTCTTTGGCGTGGGGCCTGCTGCCCGCTTCGCAGCCAAAAGGTCAAACGCGCGGTCAACCGACAGCGTCATCGGATCCGCCGAACTCGGAACGGTCGCATTGGTTTCGCCATCGGTGATGTAAGGACCAAAGCGGCCTTCTTTGATCACAACGGGCTTGCTCGTTGATGGGTCGATACCCAGGTCACGCATCGGTGGTGCAGCCGCTCGGCGTCCACGCTGCTTCGGCTGAGCATAAATAGCCAACGCTTCATCGAGTGTGATCGCGAAGATTAAGTCCTCGCTGGCAATGGTGCGTGAGTCCGTTCCCTTTTTCAGGTACGGGCCATAGCGACCATTTTGAACCATGATCTCTTGCGCATCACTGGGGTCAACGCCAACAACGCGCGGCAAAGAAAGCAACCGCAGCGCATCGTCAAGAGTGACGGTGTCCAGATTCATGCTCGCAAACAAAGAAGCAGTTCGTGGTTTGAGAGTTTTCGGTGAACCTTCGGGCAAAACTTCCGTGACGTACGCCCCGTAGCGACCCGATTTGGCCACGATGCTGACGCCCCATTCGGGGTGAACGCCCATTTCGCGCTCGCCCGAAGGGATGGCAAAGAGCTCCTCCGCCTTTTCGACGGTTAATTCATCCGGGGCCATGTCCGCTGGGACGTTCGCCCTCTGCAATTCGCCCTCTGTTTCGCGTTCGAGGTAGGGGCCGAATTTGCCGACGCGCAGATTAATTCCCAGACCGGGATCACCGACCGCAAAGGTGGAGTTATCGCGCGCATCGATTTCGCCCAGGTCACCAGTCAAGGTCTTCAGACCGACCAGGTCATCGCCGCCGAAATAGAAGCGACTCAACCACTGCTTCATATCCGCATTGCCTGATGCGATCTCGTCTAAGCCATCTTCCATGCTCGCCGTGAAGTTGTAATCCACTAGGTGTGCGAAGTGATCTTCGAGCAAACGCGTTACGGCAAAAGCTAAGAAGGTCGGCACCAGTGCTGATCCACGCTTGTTGACGTAACCGCGATCCAGGATCGTTCCCATGATGGATGCATACGTTGACGGGCGACCAATCCCGCGTTCTTCAAGAGCCTTGACCAAACTTGCTTCGGTGTAACGCGCGGGCGGGTTCGTGCTGTGGTCTTGTGGAATCAGTGCTGATGCGGTCACGGAATCTCCCACACTCAACGGCGGCAGACGGCGCTCGGCGTCATCGGTCTCGGTCTTCTCATCATCGGCTGCTTCTTCATAGGCGGCCATAAATCCACGGAACGTGATGACCGTTCCGGACGCACTGAATTCGACATCTTTACCGTCGGCGCTCTTCGCACCCAAGCGCAAGGTCGCCGTACGACCGATCGCATCGGTCATTTGTGACGCAACCGTGCGCTTCCAGATCAACTCATACAGCGCGAAGTCATCACCGGTTAATTCGCCAGCAACTTCGGCTGGAGTTTTGAACACATCACCAGCGGGGCGGATTGCTTCGTGTGCTTCTTGAGCATTCTTGGACTTCTTGTCGAAGCGTCGCGGAACTTCGCTGACATATTCAGGTCCATACAGTTCTCGCGCTTGACTGCGCGCGGCATCCAAGGCGGTTTGACTCAATGTGGTCGAGTCGGTTCGCATATACGTGATGAAACCGCGCTCATACAAGCCTTGTGCCACGCGCATGGTGCGCTGAGCGCCCCAACGCTGCTTGCGACTGGCTTCTTGTTGCAGGGTCGAGGTCATAAACGGAGCAGACGGCGAGCGGCGGTAGGGCTTGTCGTCGACTGAGCGCACTGCGAATGTTGAACCAGTCAGTCCGGACACCAAAGCGTTGACGGTCGCCTCGTCCAGCACCACAACATCAGCGTTTTTCAGCTGTCCGCTTTGATCAAAGTCCCGGCCCGTGGCAACTTTCGCCGCATCAACGGTCACCAGACGCGCGGTAAAAGCTCCCGGGTCGAACACGCCTTCAATGTCGAAATACCGCGCCGAGGTAAAAGCGATGCGCTCGCGTTCGCGGTCAACCACCAAGCGGGTTGCCACCGACTGCACCCGACCAGCCGACAAACGTGACATGACTTTGCGCCACAACACGGGGGAGACTTCATACCCATAGAGCCGGTCCAAAATTCGACGCGTCTCTTGTGCATCGACTAGGTCCTGATCAATCTCACGCGTTTCTGTCGCGGCACGTTGGATGGCTTCAGGCGTGATCTCGTTGAAGACCATGCGTCGAACCGGAATCTTGGGGTTGAGGACCTGGAGCAGGTGCCAAGCAATGGCTTCACCCTCGCGGTCCTCATCAGTAGCCAAGAGAAGTTCGTCTGCTTCTTTGAGCAACGCCTTAAGCTCGGCGACCTTCTTCTTCTTATTCGCATCCACGACATAAATCGGCGCGAAATCGTGATCGACGTCGACCCCGAGGCGAGCCCATGGCTCCTTCTTGTACTTCTCTGGGATGTCAGCGGCCTTCTTTGGCAGGTCGCGGATGTGGCCCACGCTGGCATCGACGACATAGCCGGCGCCCAAATATTTCTCGATGGTTTTGGCCTTAGCTGGGGATTCAACGATCACCAGTCGGCGCAACCCATCGGGTGCGGTCTTTTTCGGAGAGGTAGCCACGGTGGAGCAGTGTGACGGTAAGGAGGGGTGTTGTGCCAATCAGGGGGGTGTCCTCGGCGTGGCGGTTGTGCGTAAATCGTGCCTAGAGCCCAGACCTGACCTGGT
>JBAXSF010000136.1:0-3380 GCA_037130835.1 Actinomycetes bacterium | reverse complement strand
CTAAAGCCCAGCGGGGAGATATCGGTGGTGATGAAGTATGTCCCTTCTGGGATCGTCACCCCGAACCCGAGTTCGCTCAGCCCGTTAGCGAGTAGATCACGCTTAGCTTGCAGGTCAGCAGTGAAGTTGCGGTAGTACTGGTCGGGAAGGTCCAGGGCTTGCGCCATGGCGTATTGAAAAGGTCCACCGGAGACGTAGGTGAGGAACTGTTTGGTGGTGCGCACTGCAGCCAAAAGTTCTGGTGCGGCAATAGCCCACCCGATTTTCCAACCAGTGTAGGAAAACGTTTTGCCTGCTGAACTAATCGTCACAGTGCGCTCGGCCATGCCTGGCATTGTGGCTAGTGGAACGTGGGACTTGCCATCAAAGATGAGGTGCTCGTACACCTCATCGCTGACGACGACGAGGTCGTGTTCGATAGCAATGTCACAAATGGCCTGACGTTCCTGATTGGTCAGCGCCATGCCCGTTGGGTTGTGCGGTGAATTAATCAGAAGCATTGTGGTGCGAGGGGTAACGGCTGCTTTGAGAGCATCGATGTCAATGCGAAAGTCGGGTGCACGAAGCGTCACAGGTACGCGCACACCTCGGGCCATCGCGATGCACGCCGCGTAAGAGTCGTAGTACGGCTCAAGAGCGATGACTTCGTCACCTTCATCAACCAGCGCCAAGATCGCACCGGCGAGCGCCTCCGTGGCACCTGCAGTGATCAAGACTTCAGTGTCGGGATCAACAACGTGGTTGTACCAACGCATTTGATGGCGAGCCACGGCCTGGCGAAGTTCGGGGATCCCAATGCCTGGTGGGTACTGGTTTCCTTTGCCCGCTCGCAACGCGTCAACGGCGGCTTCGCGAATGGATTCCGGGCCGTCCGTGTCAGGAAAGCCTTGGCCCAAGTTAATCGAATCGGTCGCCAGGGCCAACGCGGACATCTCAGCGAAGATGGTCGTGCCAAGACTGCGCAGGTGGGGAGCAAGCCAAGGGCGGGGGGATTCAGGCACCGCTCTACCGTACGCGAAAAACTCCTAGGTTGCGGTTTGGTTGTTTACCTTGCGATGTCTAGGGCATTTGCGATGATGGGAATATGTTGATGCCGAAATTCCCCAATCTCGTGATTGTGACCGTTGCTGGGCTCGCCTTGGCTGGGTGCACCAAGGTGACCACGGGTCAGGCCGGAGTGAGCTCGCCCGCCGGTTCGCCGAGTGCAACAACTGCTGCTGCGCCGTGCCCCAAGCCTGCGTCGGCGCGCAAGGGTGCCGTGGACGATCAACTAACGTTCGAAGGCCTCAACCGCACCTATCGCGTATGGGTGCCAGCAACCTATTCCGGCGATGTAGCTCTTCCTATCATCGTCAACTACCACGGCACCGGTGGTGATCCACAATCCATTGATGACTTCAGTAGCAACTTGTCGGCCAAGGCGAATGCTCGCAACTACATCGTTGTTGCACCACAGGGCGATAAGGCTGGTGGCGAGACTGCACGCTGGACGGTTCCAGGCATTGGCACAACTCCGGACGACGTTTCGTTCACTAATGCGATGCTGGACAAACTCTCCAGCGAGTTCTGTATTGATCAACAGCGTATTTTTGCAACGGGTTTTTCTTCAGGTGGAGCAATGACGACGTGGATTGGACAGTCGGACAGCGAACGATTTGCGGCGATCGCCCCTGGCGGCGGGGTCAACCTCGTCGATCCCACTTTCCAGAGATTCCCCATTCCGATTTACGCCTATCACGGCACGAAGGATGAATTCGCGTTTTATAACGGCATTGACGGCGTTCCCAACAAACCCGATCCCGTCAATAGGGGAAAGGTTGCATTCTTCGGCGGCGTGGAAGAGGTGATGACCTATTGGGCGCAGGGCAATGGTTGCCAACCTACTTTCACCGACACCAACCTGGCTCCCGATGCCATTGTGCGCACCTGGGCTGGCTGCAAGGCCGCCACGCAGGTATTGCTGGCTGTGGGAGGCGGCCACACCTTCCCAGGCGGCACGACGCGATTGGGTGGCGACGTGGGCGCGACGATCACCTCGGTGAACATGGCGGACCTCATGCTGAACTGGTTTGACACGCAAAGAAGGGTTAGTCAGCAGTCTAGTCCGGGTTCGTTAGGGTCAAAGCGTGACTAACTCAGACCGCGATGCCTTGCGCCAGGAAATCCTCGACAAAGCTGTTGTCCACGGCACAGTGATTTTATCGTCGGGGCGTGAAGCCGATTACTACGTTGACCTTCGTCGCGTCACGTTGGATGCCGTGGCTGCGCCGTTGATCGGTCGCGTCATGTTGGACGTCACCAAGGACATTGAATTCGATGCGGTGGGAGGTCTCACTCTTGGTGCGGACCCGGTTGCCGGAGCGATGTTGCATGCGGCTGCTGCCCAAGGGCGCAAGCTTGACGCTTTCATCGTTCGCAAGAGTGAAAAGCAACATGGTTTGCAACGCCGTGTTGAAGGACCAGATGTTGCTGGTCGCAAGGTCTTAGCGGTAGAAGACACCTCCACTACCGGCGGATCGGTTCTCACCGCCGTTGAGGCGTTGCGTGAAGCCGGAGCCGAAGTGGTGGCCGTTGCTGTAGTGGTCGAACGCGGCGCTGCCCCGACGATTGCCGAAGCCGGTTTGCCGTACTTCGCGGCTTACTCACTTGAGGATCTAGGTCTTTAGCCCTCGTGATCTAGCGGGCTTACTCGACGTCGTTGTCCGCTTTAGTTGAGTCTGGTGAGCTTCGTGCCTTGCGCAATTCCCGAAAAATGGGGATAACAGAAATCGCCACGATAATGAGGGTGATGATTTCCAAGTTCTTTTGGACCCACTCGATCTGGCCCAGGAAATACCCCAAGGTGGTCATGCTGAACGCCCAGGCGATTCCACCGATGCTGGAAAAGATGGCGAATCGCGCGAAGTTCATTTTGCCGGTGCCGGCCATGACCGGGATGATCGTTCGAACGATCGGTGTGAAGCGCGCAAGGATCAGCGCAGCTGGCCCGTACTTGTCAAAGAATTCCTGTGACCGAGTGACGTACTCAGGCTTAAAGATCTTGGACTGCGGACGAGAGAAGACTGTCGGGCCCGCTTTGGCTCCGATGAAGTAACCAGTCAGATTGCCAGCGATAGCCGCGACGCTAATGAGGGCCGCAACGACAATGAGGTTTTGGTCGAATCGATCACCGGCGATCAGCAGCCCGACGGCAAAGAGCAACGAGTCACCGGGCAAGAAGAATCCGACTAACAGCCCACATTCGGCAAAAATGATCGCCAGTACCCCCAGCAGGCCGAAACTAATGGCGAGTTTTTCCGGATCAAGGGCGGCAGGTCCCAGGGCGATGAGTTCGCTGGCAAGTGAGGTCACCGCGTCAGGATAGGCGGTTGCGCAGGGAG
>JBAXSF010000135.1:0-3476 GCA_037130835.1 Actinomycetes bacterium | reverse complement strand
GGTGTGCGATCAAGTAAGCCAGTAAGTCCAGCCGAGATTGCTTCCCGACTTAACGAGCGTAGGACGCAATCATCTAGCGCGGATGCGCTTTCGGCGCGACGCTCACCGGTAGTCAGCCGCAGGTCACCAATGTGATTACCCGGCCCCATCACCGCAACGCGGGTACTAGATCCATCGGGGTTGGCTGTGGAAATCTCAACACGGCCAGCGATGGTGAAGTAGATGCGATCGGCCTCTGCCCCTTGGCGGTAGATCGCTTCCCCGGCGGAATAGCGCTCAGTGACGAGTCGAGTGTGCAAACCTTCGAGGTTTTCCTCGGAAATACCAAGGACGCTGAGGTCTACTTCCTCAAAGTTCAGTCGCTGTTCCCATAGTTGCGTGTAAGCGGGCTCTCTAGCCAGCAAATCCTTGTGCGAGCCGATGCTGATACCGCCATCGTGGGCAAAGGCGACTAAGTCGACGTTGGCGGCAACTTCTGGGTGGCGAATACACAAAATAGTGGTCTTGAAATGTGATTCGCGAATGAGGTTAATCAATGGGAGCGCAGTATCTGCATCGTTAAGCGCGAAGAGTGATCCCACCAGCAGGGCTTCGGGCTTTGCCAGGAGCGCGATAGCAAGTGCGAGCCGCTGACGTTCTGCTCGGCTCAGTCGAGAAGAACCGGGGCCGAGACGATCGTGCAAACCTCCGTCAATTTCCAAAAGGTGGGTCAGACCTACTTTGGCCAATATGTCCAGCGAGTTGGCCGTGGTGATATCGGGCTTTACGGCTGAGAGCTGTTCGAGGACCGAAGCATTGAAAGCGATCGATTCAGAAGGTACGTACCAAACGTTGGGGTTCACCCCAGGCATTCGAACATCTTGTCCATCAAAGAGAACGCTGCCGGCACCAGGATTTTCATCACCACAAAGCAGCGCAAGCAAGGCGTCCGGCTCGGTGCCCGGCGGAGTCACCAGCCCCACGATGCGATCAGTGGGAATCTTGATGTTGACGTGGGAAAGCGTGACACCAGATTCAAATTCGAAACGTAAGTCCTTCAGCTCTAAGCCTAGATCGCCACTGTCATTGGTGGGTTCGGGAAATTCGATTCGGTCCTTGCCTAGCAGGATCATGTCTACCCGTCGGGTACTCACGACCCCTTGCTGCAGAGCGCGAATCCACCCCGGTAAAACTTCGAGACCTTTAACTACATTTTCGACGTAAAGCAAGGATGCCGCAACAATGGCAAGGGTGTCCTCGCCAGAGGTCAATGCGAAAACTAGGACTGCAGTTAATCCCACCAGTCCTGTCGCATTGGCACTCACGACAAGTTGTGCGACCTTTATGCCTTGGAGCTCGGTCTTGTAGGAGAGTCTTTGGGTCATTCTCTTAAAACGTCTCATTTGCCATGAACCGAGATGGAGTCCGGCTACTGCCTGAGCGGCGGTGATGGATTCATCTACTGTTTCACCGACTCGGCTACTGGCGTCAAGTCGATCGCGGTCAATGATGAGCATCGAACGGCCAATGATTGATCGAAGTCCGAGAAAGACAAATGCGGCTACGGTCATCGTCAAGCCAATAAGTGGCTGCAGCCACGTCAAAATAACCAAACTTTGAGCGATCCGGATGATTGCGGGAAGACCTTCAACGATGGATTTTTCTAGAGCTTCGCTGATGCGGTCTACATCAGAGGTATGCCGACTCACGACGGAGGAGCGAACCAGGCCATCTTGTTGCAGGGCTTTGCCCTTGAGCGTCTTGGCAAAAATTCTATTTCGCAATGACAAGCTGGCCAACGTCGCCACGTGGTGACCGCCACGGTGTGAAACGTATGTTGCAGCGAGTTGCAAGATGATGAGAGAAACCAACAAGGCAAGTTTGTTAAATCCATCTTCTTTCTCATGCAAGATTGACTCAACCTTGAGCGGGATGATGGCTTGACAAACGAGAACGATTAATGTCGTAACAATGGTCACCGTCAAGAGGATTTTCATACCCCTGAGATCTTGGCGAATCCACCGAATGACCGGAAAGTAACCAGAGCGCGTCATAGTCAACGGCGCATGGTTCATTTGGGGGACGGATTCCACGTACCCATTGTGAGGGATAAGCGCAGACTCTGGCCCGCCGGTAGCCTCTAGGCATGCGAGTTGTCGGTGCTGTCGCTTTGGCCAGTGTTCTGGCCTTGACCGGTTGTGCCGCAGGTTCTACCGCTTCTACTGCGGCTCCGAGCCCACCAACGGCCCTTTCGGTAGGTACGACCGTGTTTGGACCGGGTCAAAGATCCGATGTCAGTGCCGTAGCCGGAACAACCCTCGATGGGAAGCAACTGCGGCTAACCGATTACGCAGGCAAGGTCGTGGTGCTTAATGTGTGGGGCTCTTGGTGTCCCCCCTGCCGCCAGGAGTCACCGGAGTTGGGTCGCCTAGCGGGAAGTAAGGCGTTCAAGGATGTGCAGTTCGTGGGCTTAGACGTCAAAGACGACAAATCATCAGCCTCAAGCTTTGCCACCTTCGCCGGTATGTCCTATCCCCACCTCTTTGATCCGCAAGCACGCACGTTGGCTGAACTAAAAGTGGTGCCCCCAGCAGCGATTCCCAGTACGTTAATCATTGATCGTTCGGGCCAGGTGGCCGTGCGAATAATTGGTGCGATCGACACCGCGCAGCTAACGGCAGCGGTGTTGCGCGAACTCAAGGCGTAGTCCGGCTGACATAAGGAGTCTGTGGTGGCGCGAAGCCCGCTCGATGATGGCGTCATCGCAGTCAAAGATTTCGAAGCGCTGGCTCGCGACAACGTAGCGCCCCACATTTGGAACTACCTCAGTGATGGAGCCGGCGATCAGCAGGCGCTGATGGAAAATGAAGTCGCGTGGCAGGAGCCCTGGTTTGCCCCGAAGGTGATGACTGGGCTGACGCAGGTTGACACCACGGTGACGCTCAATGACCGGCAGTTGCAGCACCCGATTTTGCTCGCACCGACCGCGATGGCGATGAGTTACCACCCCGATGGCGAAGCAGCAACGATGCGCGCCGCGGTTCGCACCGACACGACGTACATCCAAAGCACACTCAGCGGTGTACCCATCGACGAACTTGGACAGATTGCTCGCGAGGGTGGCGGTGATTGGTGGTTTCAGGTCTATCTGCATCGGGATCGCGCCTTCACACAATCGCTGGTGGAAGCAGCGCTGGCTGCCGGAGCAAGTTCATTGGTGCTCACTGTGGACTCTCCGGCGTTGGGCGCGCGGGACAACGACCGTCGTCATGACTGGGGGCAGATGCCCGAAGACGGAATCTCGATGCATGAGCGCGTATTCAATCCGTTCCTGGATTCCGCGGTGGGGTGGAGTGATCTGCAATGGCTGCGCGATGTGGCTGGCGATGTTCCGGTATGGGTGAAGGGAATCTTGCGCGCCGATGATGCGCTTGCCGCCATTAATCATGGGGCTGCCGGAGTGATGGTGTCCAATCATGGGGCGCGCAATCTCGACA
>JBAXSF010000134.1:0-3543 GCA_037130835.1 Actinomycetes bacterium | reverse complement strand
CTCGACACCAATTACTCGATGCCGCGACCGCCCGGCCGGCTCGTCCGCCGTGGGGTAAGCGTACAGATCAACTAGATCGTGCGGGAGTCCAGCACCATATTGAGCAATGCGTCTGCGCGTGAGTTCTCTGCGCGTGGGATCCACTGGTATTCCACGTTTTCATAGGGCAACACATCGCGAGCCTTCATCGCCAGCGTCCGCATGTCGGGGTGCTTGATCTTCCAGCGCCCTGACATTTGCTCCACCACGAGCTTGGAGTCCATCTTCACCAGCACGGTTGCCTCCGGGTCCAGGGCGCGCACTGCTTCAAGACCTGCGACTAGTCCGCTGTATTCGGCCACGTTGTTGCTGGCAATACCAATCGATTCAGCGCACTCAACGATGACTTCGCCGGATTCCGGATCAATCACCACCGCGCCATATGCGGCTTGACCAGGATTGTTACGTGAGCCGCCATCGGCTTCAACAATGAAATGCCGAGCCACTTACAACCCCGATTCGGCGGTGCGAATCAAAATGCGTCGGCACTCTTCACATCGCACGACTTCGTCCGCATCGGCTTCACGAATGGCCTTCAATTCCGATGCATTGATCTCCAATTGACATCCCTGGCACCGACCACGGTGAAGTGCAGCAGCACCGACTCCCCTACTGGATGCGCGCAACTTTTCATACAACGCACTCAGTTCGGCAGGAATCTGCGGAGCAAGCGCCTCGCGATCAGTGCGCGCCTTGTTGGACTGTGCACCGAATTCATTCAAAGCTACGTCGCGCTCACCGGCATGACCTTGCAACTTCTCGGTCAACTCAGCACGTTCAGCAACCAACGTATTAAGGCTGGATTGCGCATCTTCTAGACGTTCCATGACTTCGAGTTCCACGTCTTCGAGCTCAGCTTGGCGCTTGGCCAGCGAAGCGATCTCGTGCTGCAGGGCTTCGAGCTCCTTCGAGGCGCTCACAGCCCCCGCATCCATGCGTTGCTGGTCGCGGTTGGAACGCTCGCGCACTTGCTCGACATCGGTGTCGGCTTTGGCTTGCTCGCGCTTGAGGTCCGATACTTCGGTTTCGCCAGCAACGATCAGCGAACCTAGGTCAGCGAGGCGGGCTTCAATCTCGGCGATGACAGCGAGCACCGGCAAAGTGCGGGCCTGGTGGGTGAGCCGATCGAGTTCAGAATCCAGCCCCTGAATCTGCAACAGGAGGAGTTGGACCTCGGGCTCGGCATTCACGTCGTACTCCGTTTCATCACATCAAACTCAATGTGAGTGGATCCGCCAAGGATCGGTGGACAAGATGGAAATCGTGGTCTCCACGGTAGTGCCAAACGTGGCAAGGTCGGAGGTCAGGAGGTCGGCAGCTTGCTGCAGCCACGGCCACTCGGTACCAAAGTGTGTGGCATCGATCAAGAACGGCTTGCCACCATCAACATCATCAACAAACTCGCCAGCTCGATGATGACTCAAATCCGAGGTCACGTACGCATCGACTTCGGCGGCCAACACTGCGGGCAATGCCGATCCACCTGCTCCACCACACACGGCGATGCGCTGGATCATGGCCTGCGGATCACCCGTGGCCTTCACACCGGCCACACCGACTGGCAAAACGCTGTGCACGTGCTCAACAAAGGCCTGCAAGCTCATCGGTTCACCCAATCGCCCAACGCGACCCAACCCGACTTGGTCATCGTCAGAAAGCGGCTCAAGGACTTCGATGTCCAGCAAGCACAGCGCGGTTGCCAATGCGTCGCTGACACCAGGGTTGGCGCGATCAGCATTGGTGTGTGCGGCAAACAAGGCCACTCCGTTGCTGATCAAGCGGTGAATGATCGCGCCCTTGGTTGTGGTCGCAGCAACGGATTGAACCGGATCAAAAAGGAGCGGGTGATGAGTGATGAGTAGCTGCGCACCAGAAGCAATGGCTTCGTCAACGACGGCCAGCGTGGCATCAACAGCAAAGTGAATCTTGGTCACAGCAACAGATGGGTCACCACAGACCAGTCCGACCGCGTCCCAGTCTTCAGCCCACTGCGGTCGATACCGCACATCCAGGGCCGCAACAACATCGCGCACCAACACTGGCTGACTCATCTGCTCCCCTGCATTGGTTTAACCACCTGATGAGTGACCAGGGAACACTTTGGCTCCCGGGGTAATCACACCAGCAGCATTATTGATCGCGGTGGCTGCCTCACCAAAGCCCACGGCAATCAAACGCACCTTGCCCGGGTACTCCACCACATCGCCAACAGCAAACACGCGATCAAGGTTCGTCTTCATCGTCGTGTCAACGAGGATGTGCTTCTTTTCTAAGTCCAAGCCCCAACGAGTAAACGGTCCCAGGTCGGCGGTAAAGCCCAACGCAGCAACAACAGCTTGAACCTTGAGCGTTTGCTCTTCTTGGGTTTCGTTGTTAAACACCACAACAGATTCAATTTCGTCGCCACCGGTGATCTGTTTGACTTCAAAGGGAGTCAACACGTTCACACCCGAAGCCAAAATCTTGTCCACGCTGGCTTCGTGACCGCGGAATCCGGTACGGCGGTGGACCAGCGTAAGAGATGTCGCGATTCCATCTAGTGCCATCGCCCAGTCAAGCGCGGAGTCACCTCCACCGACGATCAAAACATCCTTGCCGGCCAATTCATCCAGTTTAGGAACGAAGTAACGCAAGCCTTTGCCTTCATATGCCTCCGCATCGGCCAAGGGCCGCGGGCTGAAGGTGCCGATGCCACCACTGATGATCACGGCCTTGGCGCGAACTGTCGCCCCGCGATTAGTCACCACCGTGACGCCGTCCGCATCCTCGGTCAATTCCTCGGCGCGATGGCCCAGGTACAACGTCGGCTTCGATGTTTGCGCTTGCGTGACCAATTCGTCAATAAGTTTTTGACCCTTGATAGCCGGGAAACCAGCGACATCGAGAATCAACTTTTCTGGATACAAAGCGGCGACTTGGCCACCAAGTGCGGGCAGCGAATCCATCAGCGCAACACTGAGATTGCGAAATCCCGCGTAGTAGGCGGCAAACAGACCCGCAGGGCCAGCACCGATGATCAACAGGTCGTATTCGCCGTTTTCGGGCACAGATTCGCTCACGCCTAGATCTTGCCGTGACTGAGCCGTTTCCACTACCCGACGCGCAGATCTGTTACTCAGCCGCGCCTTGCTTAAGCAAAACCGGACGCTTCCTTAAAGGAAACGCCCGGCTCTGCCCTGCTGCTCGCAATCGCGAGTAGATCTCTAAGACGGAATTTCGACGCACTTGCCGCCGGAGAAGTAGAAGTTGCCGTGAGCATTGGGAGTCTTGTCGCCCACTGATTGGGCAGCTCCTTGGACCTGGCAGTCCTGACGCACGTCATAGGAGCGCGTGGAGGCCGCGTTGGCTGGCGATGTGATGAACGGTGTCGCGCCAAGCGCGATGATGCCGATGAGCGCGATCTTGATGCGGGTGCGAGCGTTCATGATTCAATCCTGTTCAGCCTGAGGGGGAAGCCTGCGACTGACTTATCGGACCGCCAAAAACGCCAATTAAGCATCCGAC
>JBAXSF010000133.1:0-3559 GCA_037130835.1 Actinomycetes bacterium | reverse complement strand
CATTGCGGGCAATCCCGAGGACCACATCATCTTCCACCAGGTTCATATAGCGAACACCCATAGTGTCGCGGCTCGTTGGATTGACTTCATCAACCCGCGAGCGAATCACGCCACCATTGGAAGTCACCGCAAGAACTTCATCCGTGGCGTCCACCACCAAGGCACCGGCCAACGCGCCTCGTGCATCCACCAGCTTCATGGCCTTAATGCCCAGGCCCGAACGGTTTTGCACTCGGTACTGCTCCACCGGTGTGCGCTTGGCAAATCCACCATCGGTGACGGTAAAGACGAAAGCTCCTTCGGTAACCACTGACATCGACAACAACGCGTCACCTGCCCGGAACCTCATACCGGTCACACCTGCAGTGGATCGCCCCATCGGACGCAGTTGTGCATCGTCGGCGGTAAAGCGAACAGACATTCCCTTGCGAGAAACCAAGAGCAGGTCGTCAGTCGGCGACACCAATTCCGCGCCAATAACTTCGTCATCTTCTTGCAAGTTGATGGCAATCAAGCCCCGTGATCGGTTGGAGTCGTACTCCCCCAACTTGGTCTTCTTGACCTTGCCATTTTTCGTCGCAAGAACCAGATACGGCGCCTGGCCATAGTCGCGCAGGGTCAATACCTGGGCAATGGATTCATCGGGTTGGAATTCCAGCAGGTTCGCCACGTGTTGACCCCGTGCATCGCGCCCAGCTTCTGGCAATTCATAGGACTTCGCGCGATAGACGCGACCGCGGTTGGTGAAGAACAACAACCAGTGATGGGTCGTGGTGGTGAAGAAGTGCTCAACGATGTCGTCTTGCTTCAAGGCGGCACCGCGCACACCCTTGCCACCACGCTTTTGCGAGCGGTACAGGTCAAACTTGGTGCGCTTGGCATACCCGCCCCGAGTGATCGTGACCACCACATCCTCTTCGGCGATCAGGTCTTCGGCGCGCATCTCACCTTCAGCGGCGACAAAGCCGGTCCGGCGCTCATCGCCGTACTTGTCAACGACCTCGGCCAATTCCTCGCTGACGATTTCACGCTGACGCTGCGGGCTTGCCAAGATCGCGTTCAGTTCAGCGATCTCGCGCTCAATTTCGGCTGCTTCGTCGATGATCTTTTGACGCTCAAGGGCTGCCAGGCGGCGCAACTGCATGTCCAAAATCGCCGTTGCCTGAATGTCATCGATGTCGAGCAGTTCGATCAAGCCATTGCGGGCAATTTCGACGCTGTCGCTTCGACGAATTAAGGCAATAACAGCATCAAGCGCGTCCAGCGCCTTGAGGTACGCGCGCAAAATGTGAGCGCGCTCTTCCTTCTTGCGCAGCCGGTACTTGGTGCGCCGAACAATGACTTCAATTTGGTGAACGATGTAGTGCGTAACAAATTCGTTCAAGCGCAACGTGCGCGGAACACCATCGACCAGCGCCAACATGTTGGCACCGAAGGTGTCCTGCAGTTGGGTGTGCTTGTACAAGTTGTTCAAGACCACCTTGGCCACAGCATCACGCTTGAGCACGACGACCAGGCGCTGGCCCAGTCGCTCGTTACCTTCGTCGCGAACGTCGGCGATCCCAGCAACGCGTCCTTCTTTGACCAAGTCCGCAATCTTCAGCGCAAGGTTGTCTGGGTTGACCTGGTAGGGGAGTTCACTGACCACCAAGCACGTGCGGTTGTTGATTTCCTCAACCTCAACCACTGCTCGCATCGTGATCGAACCGCGACCGGTGCGGTACGCATCCTCAATGCCGGAGCGTCCAACGATGAGCCCGCGGGTGGGAAAGTCTGGTCCCTTGACGCGCTCAAGCATGGCTTCCAAGAGCTCATCACTTGACGCATCGGGGTTCTGCAACGCCCACTGGACGCCACTGGCAACCTCTCGCAGGTTGTGTGGCGGAATGTTGGTC
Source organism: Actinomycetes bacterium (assembly GCA_037130835.1). Taxonomy (GTDB): domain Bacteria; phylum Actinomycetota; class Actinomycetes; order UBA12327; family UBA12327; genus AcAMD-2. Next base: position 1,664 of record JBAXSF010000133.1, on the reverse strand, counting down.
GCCATTCCCACCGCGATTCCCGAGCTGCCATTGACGAGCAAGTTCGGAAAGCGGCTGGGAAGCACGTCGGGTTCTTGTGCTCGGCCGTCATAGTTCGGCGAGAAGTCAACGGTGTCTTCATCAATGTCGCGCATGGCCTCCATGGCCAACGGAGCAAGTCGACATTCGGTGTAACGCATTGCGGCGGCGGGGTCATTTCCCGGCGAACCAAAGTTGCCGTTGCCGTCAACTAATGGATAGCGCAACGACCACGACTGAGCCAAGCGCACGAGTGCGTCGTAGATAGCACTGTCACCGTGCGGGTGATACTGACCCATGACGTCGCCCACGACACGCGAACACTTCGAGTATCCGCGATCAGGTCGATAGCCACCGTCGAACATCGCGTAAAGCACGCGGCGGTGCACCGGCTTGAGGCCGTCGCGAACGTCGGGCAAAGCACGACCGACGATCACACTCATCGCGTAGTCCAAGTAGGACCGCTGCATCTCGACTTCGAGATCAACCGGTTCTACGCGTGAAATCGGCGAATCAGTGGGGGTCTGCGTCACGTCTATTTTCCTTTCGGGAGGTCATCGAGTACGTAGGACTGGCCTAGATATCGAGGAACCTCACGTCCTTGGCATTGCGCTGAATAAAGGATCGGCGAGCTTCTACGTCTTCACCCATCAAGACGGAGAAAAGTGCGTCCGCCTGTGTTGCATCATCAAGAGTGACTTGCAGCAAGATGCGTTGGTCAGGATCCATCGTCGTGTCCCACAACTCCTTGGCAGGCATCTCACCCAAACCTTTGAAGCGCTGGATTCCGTCTTCCTTCGGCAGCTTCTTGCCATTGGCGATTCCGGCTTCAATAACGGAATCACGTTCGCGATCGCTGTAGGCATATTGCACATCGCCACGACCGGACCATTTCATTTTGTACAACGGTGGTTGCGCGAGGTAAACGTTACCCTCTTGAATCAGCGGACGCATAAAGCGGAACAAGAGCGTGAGCAACAAGGTGCGGATGTGTTGACCGTCGACGTCGGCGTCAGCCATCAAGATGATCTTGTTGTAACGCAGCTTCGCCATGTCGAAGTCATCGTGGATACCCGTACCCAACGCGGTGATCAACGCTTGCACTTCGTTGTTTTGCAAGACCCGGTCAATGCGCGACTTTTCAACGTTCAAGATCTTGCCTCGAATGGGCAAGATCGCTTGGAATCGCGAGTCACGACCACCCTTGGCCGAGCCGCCGGCGCTGTCGCCCTCCACGATGTACAACTCGCACTCTTCGGGATTGGTGGACTGGCAGTCACTGAGCTTGCCGGGCAAGCCGCCTGACTCCAGCAGGCCCTTGCGGCCGCGGGCTAGGTCGCGAGCCTTGCGAGCAGCCATGCGCGCGCTCGATGCAGCCACCGCCTTACGGACGATCTCGCGTCCCTCAGTGGGGTTTTGCTCAAACCATGCACCCAAACGTTCGTTGGTCACTTTTTGCACAAAGGATTTGGCTTCGGTGTTGCCGAGCTTGGTTTTTGTTTGACCTTCGAACTGTGGCTCGCCCATTTTGATACTCACGATTGCGGTCAAACCTTCGCGCACATCATCACCGGTGAGGTTAGTGTCTTTCTCTTTCAACAAGTTCCAGTCGCGCCCAAACTTATTAACCAACGTTGTTAGCGCGG
>JBAXSF010000132.1:0-3574 GCA_037130835.1 Actinomycetes bacterium | reverse complement strand
GCGCAGGTGCAGAGCAATCTTGTGGCCTATGAATGGAAGCCCACCCCTGCTGAGGTTGAGCAGTTGTGGAGTTTGGCGCTGAAGGAGTAATTGGCGAGCCACGTCGCGTTCTGCCTGGCTGTGTGGCTAAAGTTTGGCTATGGACATATTTCGCGAAATCGTGCTCGTCGTTCACTTCATCGGATTGGCCAGCTTGTTTGGTGGCTTCTTCGTCCAGATGACAGCCCGAGAAAAAGTGATCAACAACGCCATGTTCCATGGTGTTCTGGTCCAGCTGGTGACGGGAATCTTGCTGGTGGGCCTGCGCGAGATGCAAGATCTTGAGGTTGACCAGGTCAAAGTGGCCGTCAAGCTCGTCATCACGGCTGTAATCGCGGTGTTAATCGTGATGAACCGTAAGAAGGCGACCGTGGCGTTGCCCGTGTGGGCCATCATCGGTGGTTTAACGCTGCTCAACATTGCCATCGCTGTTTTGTGGACTGGCGGAGCCGTCGACCCGGCCTAACTCAGCCCGTCGAAACAACGCGGAATGCTTCAACCGCCGCATCTGCCGGTAAGTCCATGCCATTAGCGCGGGCAGTTTCGGCACCAAGCGTCATCCACTGCGTGATCATTCCGCGCATGTCATCCATGTGCGCGGTCTGCGATGCGTGGGCATCGAGTGCCGCGAACTTGGTGTCTAAGTGTGCGCTGACGTCTACCCAGTGATTAGGGTTGGCGTCAGCCATGAGCCACACTTCGCGAACGGTCCACGCTTCCAAGCCTTCGTCATTGAGCAAGGCGGGATGCGCAAAGGGATTGCGTGCGTCGGGATAGACCGCCTGGATCGCCGCTTCACCGGCAGCTAGGTGATCGGGGTGTGATGCGCCAATGCGTCCCCAGTTGCGATCAGGAGATTGAATTAACATGCGGTCGGGCATGACCTGGCGAATCACGCGCACAATGTCGCGGCGCAAGTCATGCGAAACCACAAGTTCGCCATCGAGGTAGCCCAAGAAGCGCACATCGGTGACTCCACACACCTTCGCGGCGGCGATTTGTTCAGCACGTCGGATGGCTGGAATTTCGGACCGAGGGACTTCTCTATCTGCTCCACCGGCACCACCATCGGTGCAAATGCAGTACGTCACATCAATGCCAGCGGCTACCCACGAGGCGATAGTCCCGCCGGCCCCGAAATCGACGTCATCAGGGTGGGCCGTCACTACAAGGGCTCGGGAGACATCATTGATCACTACGGACCCATTTCTGCGGGGCACGCCCGCCCGGATACGGCCAAATGGCTGATTATCCGCCTATCGTAGGCGTTGCTTCAAGAAATCTTCCCCCTACTGCCGATAGATGAATATGCCCACAAAACGCGCGACCAGATTCCTGGTAGTTCTCGGGCTCGGTGCCAGTTTCCTTGTGGCTCAACCATTAGTCACACAGGCAGCGCCACCGAGTCCTGTTACGCGTGTGTTCACCCAGGCGATCGAACCGCAGTCTGATTATTTTTCGCAAAAGATTTGTGACCCGATTCCCCGTCCCGGCGTCACGGTTGTCAAGGACCTGTTGAACAAGACGTATGGGCCGCGAGTGATCTACATCCCGCGTTATGGATGTGCCGGACTCAGCGAACATCATGAAGGTCGAGCCTTGGACTGGATGATTAGCGCTCGCAAGGCCGATCAAAAAGCGACCGCTGACAGTTTTGTCGCCTGGCTGCAAAAGACCGATCAGTTTGGCAACAAGATTGCGATGGCCCGTCGTATTGGCGTGATGTACATCATTTGGAACAACAAAATTTGGCGAGCCTACGACCCAGGCCGAGGGTGGACCGAATACAAGAGTTGTTCATCGAAACCTTCAACGGGCAATGACACCGAGTGTCACCGGGACCACGTGCATATTTCCTTCACGTGGGATGGTGCGATGGCCGCAACATCGTTCTATACCGGCCAAGTGTTGGATTCGGGTGCACCATGTGGCGCGATCGAAAGCCCTGGTGTGAGTTCTCCGGCACAAACGGGCCAACAGTTTGTTCCCTTGACGCCAGTGCGCGTCCTTGATTCGCTGCGCGGGCTCGGCGTCGCCAGCGCGAAGAAGTGTCGACTGGAGTTCACCAGCAACACCAGTGCGGGACAGCAAATGGAAGTCCAAGTCGCTGGCCGCGGTGGGGTTCCTGCCACCGGTGCCAGCGCCGTTGCGTTATCGGTTCGCACCAAAACCAATGCCCCTTCATCGGTGTACCTGTGGCCAAGTGGGGGAACGCGATCTGCATCGGTGGCAATGAAGGTCGCAGCTGGTGGTTCAACGCGTTCAACTTTGGTGGTTCCCCTGGGGCAAGATGGCAAGGTTTCGCTGGCCACAAGTTTGGGTGCGCAATGGGTGAGCGCTGATGTGGTGGGGTACTACCAGCAATACGGCGGCATGTTGTTCAATCCCACTGAACCAATCCGCGCCTATACGAATGCCACGATTGCTGCTAATTCAGCGAAGACCATCAAGCTGGGCAATCACTACGGGATCCCAGCCGATGGAGCGGGTGCATTCACGTTAACTGTGGCAACTGCGGGCGCCACCAGTGCTGGAAGTCTGCGGGTGTATCCAGTCGGAGCCGCTGAATCAACGATTGACGTGGTGTCGTATCGGGCCAAGTCGCGAGTCTCGAATTCATTGATCGTCCAGTCACGTAGGGACGGGTCATTCGTGCTTAAGAACGTCAACGCGAAATCGTCGGTCCAGGTCACTATTGACCTCAATGGGTGGTACGGCTTGACGGGGCTCGGGCACACGGGTGCCAAGGCGAAGCGAGTATTGGACACCAAGTCGGGTGTGGGTGCTTCGGGTGTCGTCACTGCTGGTCGCAGCGTCAACTTCGCGGTGGCCAATCAGCTCGGCATCCCGGTCAATGTAAAAGCGGTTGCGCTTCAAGTCCTCGCCATCGACCCCGCCAGTGGAACATCGGCCCGCTTTAAATCAAATAGTTCGATTGCCAGTAATGGCTACCAAGTCAGCGTTCCAACAGCCGGACCGGTGGCTCAATATGTTGTGGCGCCGGTTGGATCCAATGGCAAGGTTTCACTGGTTGGATTGTCCGGGAGCAGCAACTATCGCGCTGATGTCGTTGGCTGGTGGACGCCGGTGACGACTCAATACGCCGTCTTATCTGCTCTATCAGTGCCAAATGTCGTGCTGCCAGCTCAACCCACCATTACGGGACGTGTCGCACCTCTAGCTCTAGCCGTTGGTAAGTCTGTGGTGCTTCAGGAATTTGTCGTGGACAAGTGGGTAACCGTAAGAAGTGCGCCCCTGGGATCCGCTGGGCGATTCAGTGTGGTCGTGCCCGTCACGACCTATGGCGCGCATTCATATCGGGTGTACAAAGGTGCGGGTAGTTGCTCCACACTGGGTTGCACCATGCAGCCTTTTGGCACGAAGCCACTCGTGGTCCGTGCCGCTGCAACGTATGCCGTCACCGTTGCACCCTCTAAAACTGTCATTCGTAGCGGTGCACGCATCACGTTGACGGGCAAAGTGGTTCCCGCTGTAGTTGGCTCTAAGGTCAGCATCCAGATTCTTAGTGGCGGCA
>JBAXSF010000131.1:0-3578 GCA_037130835.1 Actinomycetes bacterium | reverse complement strand
CAGGTGTTCTTGTCACAGGAAACCGATGTCCCGCACTTTGTCATGGTGTTTGGCACCATCCCGCAGATCTTCTTCTACTCCGAACTTGTCTCGCGTCGAGACACCCGCATCGACATTGACTACCTAGAGAAGTACTTCGCTTCCGAAAACGAAGAGTTTTTAAAGATGCGCGGAGACACCCGTTTCGACTGGTCCGTCTCCCATGGCACCTACATGCGAGCCCTTAACGGCCCCAACACACACTCTTACACCGCTCCGCTGGGCACCGAAGCTGAAGTCATCCCCATCCTGCGCGAAGTTGCCAATCAGCGCTTCGAAAAGTGGCTCGGCTGGTGGAAGGAAGCCATGAAGAACCCGCTTCCTGAATCAGAACGTAAAGAGTTGATGGAGCGCGACCACCTGTTGCGTCGCTATGGCTACGAACTCGACCCCATGAACAAGATCTCGGAAGGCTTCTTGGGTAAGGAGCGCGTCCGGGAACTCCTCGCGGTGCGCGTTGGTCGCGAACAAATTCGTGAGATCGAAGCCACGAACGGAATCGACACACTCAGTCGCTAATTACTTAACGAAAGGGAGGGCATCAAATCATCGGTGCCCTCCCTTTTTATCTCACCCATGCTTCTTACCCGGCCCAGTGCCCTTGGGTATAGGCAATCGCCAACGCCAGATTGAGCGGAATAAACACGGCGAGTACCCACGGCCACCACTGCGGCTTGTTCTTCAACCAGGCCGCTAGACCGATCCACACCGGCCACCACAGAAGGAAAACACGAGGAACCGATAAGAAGTAGGACGAGGTCAACAGTGCAATCGTTTGACCACCGACGTAGACCGATTCCGGCCAGCGCTTGCGCCAGAGCAACCATGCCGTGACACCAACCGCGACAACCGCAGCTAACAGTTCAGCGCGCCACATCCAGGTGAAGTCCGTGGGCTGGCCGCCACCAAACGCGCCACGCCACGTGGTCTCCCAAGCATCCCAGGGCAGCGTGAACTTACGATTCCAGTTTTCCTTTTGCGCGGTCAACCACACCGACCAATCACCGGTGCGCTGCTGTTGATAAACGGTGTACAACAAGGGTGGGAAGAAGGGCAGTAAGAGCGCAGGCCACTTCGTCCAGCGATCTTTGGCATACAAACCGAATTGGACAATGAGCGCAAGGGCTAGGAACAGGCCGGTTACTCGGGTGGCCGAGGCACCCATGGCGAGCGCACAGGCCAACCACCAATGTCCCCGCTTGGCGGCCAGCCAAGCCGGAATGGCAAACGCAAGGAACAGCGCTTCGCTATAACCGGCCATCAAGAAGAGCGCCCACGGCGACAGCATCAGCAGCAGTGCAGCGCGCTCGCCCACTCCCGCCCCAGCCTCTAAGTCACCAAGTCTGCGCAGTGCGACAACAGCCACCGCTAATGCTGTGGCACTAACGAGCAAGCCAGCCAGTCCCACCGGAACGCCGAGGGTCACCAGCGGACGCAGGGTTAGAGGAAACCCCGGAAAGAATGCTTCAAAGTACGGGGCCTTGCGTGATCCATCGCCGGCATACCCAAACTGCGCAATCACATTGAAGTTGACCGCATCCCATTGCACCCACCGCGCGAAAACCCCAGACGGTTTGCCTTTGCCACTGGTCAGCAACCACGCCGAGGCACTCACTGCGATCAGGACAGCAACGCGCGTGACAAGCCACCAACGAAGGGTTGACAGGTCAGCCTTCGTCAGCCGTGCCAACGGACCAGGCAAGGCACTGGTTTCCTCGGCACGTTCTGCTGACACGAACACTGCGTCCGGTGGTCTTACTCCTTCATTCACGGTCAGGTCATCGCTCATGAAGAAACCTCAACGCGATCAGCCTTGACGTGGTCTGGAAGGCCATCAAATTCGCCACCCTGCGGGTCATCAGATCCATCCATGCGCACAGGATCATGATCCGGCTTCCAGATATCGCGAATCACCAAACCCGCAATGAACAGATCCGATGCAACCTGGATCAAAATCACGATGGCATACGAGCGGTCATCAAGTGATCGGCTTGCTTCGGTGAATTTGTTCAACCACAACCACACACCGACGTAATAGATCGCCTGCCCTGATTGCCAAATCAAAACATCGCGCCAGCGCGGTCGTGCTAATGCCACCAGGGGCAACAACCACAACGCGTATTGCGGCGAATACACCTTGTTAGTAAGAACGAAGGCCATCACGATCAACAGCACGACCTGAACCAGCCGTGGCCTACGCGGCGCAAACAGGCTCAGGGCAATCACGCCGAGCACCAACAGCCCAAAAGAGCCGGCAACAGCTTGGCCGGAGTCCACCTTGTCAACGGGCACACCCAGGAATCGCAAACTCAGCCACACGGAACCAAAATCGAAACCCCGATCACGCGAGAGTTCATAGAACGCGCGCCAGCCCTCGGGGTAGAGCCATGCAAAGGGTAGGTTCACCGCTACCCAGGCACCAATAGCGCCCAGGGTTGCGCGAGTAAAGCCACTGAATCGGCGGGTGCGTACCGCCAGAACAAACAGCGCAACTAGCAGCAAGAACGGATACAACTTGGCGGCCGCCCCCAACCCAATCAGCACCCCACACAGCCATGGTCGCTCACGACTCCAGGCCAAAATTGCCAGCGCCAGCAGCGCAACAGGAAGCAGGTCCCAGTTCAGCGTTCCCACTAACGCAATCGATGGAGCTGCAGCCAAGATCAAGGCATCCCACGGCCGTCGACCAGCGGACTGCACTGTGGCCCAAATCGCGAGCAACAACAACGCATACAACAACAGCGAGGAGAGGGCGTAGTACTTAATGGTGCGAGCCTTGACATCACCGGTGGTGCCAATGACTTTGGTGGGAATCCACATCAACAGTCCTTGCAACACCGGGTACTCAACGTAATCGGTGCCATCGAGACGTGAGGCGTAAGGGAAATTCCCTCGGTCAAGGCCGCGATCAACATAGAGTTTGCCGATGTCGGTGTAACACATCTTGACGTACAACTTGCCGTCTTGAAAACCTGATTCGGCGCAGGGTCCGCGCATGATGATGCCAATGCTGAACACCACACCAGCAAGCAAAATCCCCACGATAAAAGGTGTCCATTTGCTCGTGCTCAACTGGGCACGCTTTCCCAGCGGGCCACCGAGCCCATGGCTTTCAGCAGTGACGAAATTGTCGTCAAGCGAAGGGCTAACAACAGGATGCACGCTTACATCGTGCCTTACGACACGGGTCAAAGCGTGCACAAAGGCGCCCAGCTGACTAAATGCCTGCACGTTAACGCACTAGTGCGTCGCTAACTCCACAAAATGTCTTCTGTGATGCTGGCTACCGAATCAACACCAACGAGTGCCATCGCCATCTGCAGTTCAGCGCGAAGAATCTCCACCACATGTGCCACACCCGCTTCGCCATGACTGGCTAAACCCCAGATGTAGGGGCGACCAATCATCACCGCATCCGCGCCGAGTGCAAGTGCACGCAATACATCGGTGCCACGCCGAATGCCACCATCAACCACAACGGGGGCACGGCCATTTACGGCTTCAACAATTGCCGGCAGCGCAACAGCGGTCGGCACGAT
>JBAXSF010000130.1:0-3591 GCA_037130835.1 Actinomycetes bacterium | reverse complement strand
GCAGTTGTGCGATTGTCCAAGCCGGATAAGCGCTAAAGAAGGTGTCATTGCTAAACACCAGTCCCTTGGGACCAACCGTGGCCGTCACTGTCGCTGTCAGGGCATAGACGATAAATGTGACAATCCCCAAAATTGCCGATTCACTCTTGTCACTACCGAGCACGTTCTTGCTACTTCTGGGCATGGAGCACCTTTTCTTCCGTACGCTGCCATCCGAGTGCTGCGATGATGACCGTGAATAGAGCTGCTGCTAAGTACTCCCAGGCTGAGTGTGCTCGAATCGTTGCCAGAAGTTGCAAGTCGGCAGCCTTCGCCGCTCCAACACCGTTAATTCCCCCAAGGTACTTGTTGCTGGTCAGCGACCCAAGGGCAAACCATCAAATGGCCACGACTGAGGTAGCCGCAAAGAGGTACCTCGTGATGCGATATTGGGCGCTGAACTCCTGCCACGCCAGGACGAGCAGTGGGGTGCACATAAACAGAGAGACGAGTACCAGGCGGTAGCCGAAGTAGCCGTCACCACCGATCCATGTATTTCCTGCAAGTTGAACGATGAGGTAAGCAACTGCTCCAACCGCGCTTGATCGAACCCACGCGGGAGCGACCCTCCATCCCTTGTAGAGGCCAGGAAGGAGGAATAACAGGAATGGCGAGTAGACGAATAGTCCATGAAGTGGCGAAAAGAAGGTATTCACGTAGTCGTTCCACCAGTTAGCAGGTGTGGCCTGTCCACTCGCTGAGGTAGAAATTGCACTCGAAAGGCGCGAACTGTAGGAGCCAACGAGGAGTGTCCAGCGCCCCACGTTGGCGTGGTTGTAAGCCACGAGCAAAGCCATGCCAGCCAAACAACCAATAGCCAAGGTGATAACGGGGGCCAGTCGGCGTTGTTTGATCGACAGCCACACGCCCGAGCAGGCTCCAAAAACTGCGGTGTGGGGCCGGCACACAATGCTAAGGCCATAGCCCAGCGCGGCCAGTCCAAAGGAATTCTTCGTGAGCGCCCAAGTGGCAACGGCTAGTGCCAGCAATGTTGGTCCTTCTGACCACAACGTATCTGCTGCAACGGTCCAAACCCCGGTCCCAAAAGCTAAGAGCAGGGTGGCTCCCAGCGCGGTGCGCCGTGGACAAATGGCCAGAAGTATTCGGAACATCACGGCAACTGCGGCTGCGGTGGCAACTGATGCAGCAACGTCTGCCGGCGCCATGGTGAACGTGGTTGAGCCGGCGATCACATAAAACGGAACCGCAAACAACATCGCTCCTGGAAAGCGGTCGCTGACAACCTTGCCGCCGACGATGTCGCCTTTGGCGTTAAGTCGAAAATCCTCGAGCTGGATAAAAAATCCATTGCGATACCCGTAGTCGAGTTTCACACTCCGAATATTTAAGGTGTGATCGTGCGCCAAGGTCCAGGAGGGAAAGGCTGTATAGAGCGCGTCATTGAAGTAGGGTTCGGCGGTAACCGTTGCATTAGTGAGAAGGAAAACTGTAAGCAAGCCACAGAAGATCAGAACAGTAGTAAAGACCTGGTCATCTTGCCCGACCAGAGCTAAGAATCGGATGCGAAGTTTGTTGACCATGTTGTCCCTAGATGCGACGAGATATCAACACTAAGGCTAGATCCACGACTTAAACCACATGCGCTGTCCCCATTGCGCATAGGAAATCGGGTCGGCAATCCAGATGGGCAAAAAGAAGGCGGCGGCAACAACGGCAATGGCCAGATAGGCACCTACTACTCCGGCGCCAATGGTTCGCCGGCGCGGGGAAGCATCGGCTGAACCAAGGATGCGGCCCAGACAGTAGGCCACCGCAAGAGCCATAAACGCAGACAAGACCACGGTGTAAAAACCAAAGACCGTTCGCTCGTTATAGAAGACCACCCAAGGCAACCAGCCAGCGGCGATGCACCCAAGGATGGCGCCGGCTCGCCAGTCTCGACGGCCCAACCACTCAATGGCTAGATAGCCCATGGCCAAAACTCCGGCCCACCACAACATCGGATTGCCAATAGAGGTGATGGCCGAGGTGCACTTCGCGGCACCACACGAAACGTTGGAGGAGTAATAGATCGCTGTGGGCCGAGCTTGAATCAACCAACCCCACGCATTGGATTGATACGGGTGCGATGTGGTCAATCCGCTGTGGAATGTGAGCATTTCGACGTGGTAGTGCCACAAGCTACGAATCACATCAGGGATGAAGGGATAGGACGTCGTGCGATCGGCGGCCCACTGTCGATCCCAGCCACCATCGGTGAGGATCCAGCCACCCCAGGTCATCACGTACACCACCACGGCGAGCGCGCCAAAAGAAAACGCGGCTGGAATAAAGTCGCGTCTGATGGCTGACAACAACGGTGAACCGATACCAGCTCGACGACGCGCTCCCGCATCCCATAGGACACTGAGGATGATGAAGAGGGCAATGAAATACAGCGCACTCCACTTGGTTCCCAGAGCCAGGCCAAGAAAGACACCGCTGGCCAATCGCCAAGGGCGAATTCCTAGGTGTGGCCCCGCTCCCTGCCACTGACCGTTCTCGCCCATCTCGATGAATTTCATTCGGTGGGCCAGCAGCTCGCGACTCTTATCCCGGTCCACGAGCAAGCAGCCAAAGGCGAAGACAAGAAGTGCGGCCAAGACTCCATCGAGCATGCCGATGCGAGACATGACGATCGCGGTTCCGTCAACGGCAAGGAGTAGGCCCGCCATGCAGCCAATCAGGGTCGAGCGAAACATGCGCCGCCCAACGCGCGCGATCACGAAGACGGCAAGGGTTCCTAGCAGCGCGACCATGAAGCGCCAACCGAAGGCGTTGGGTCCAAAGAGTTGAATTCCTGCGCCGATGACCCACTTGCCAAACATGGGATGCACGACGTAGTCGGCAGTGGTTGCAAAGATGTCGGTCTTGCCTAGGGCTAAAAGTTTGTCGGCGTTGGCAATCCCATCGCGTTCGAAGCCGAATTTCCACAAGGACAATCCGCCCTTGACGTAATAGGTCTCGTCCAGGGTGATGCCTTTGGGGCGACCAAGTTGATAAAACCGCAAGACTGCGGCGATAGCGGCAACCAGCAGTGGCCCAAGCCATCCCCACGCACCATCGCTGGGCATGGGCTTTGACAGTTGTTCTTTGAGGCGGCGCAGCCGCCCATCTGAGTCATCGGGTTGGGTGGAGGGCGTGTTTTCACCGTCGGGGGCTAAATACAGCGTTCGCTCCACCACCTCAGTCACGACTTCATCGTAGGGCGACAGTGCCAAGATGTGCGTATGAGCGGACGTCTAGTTCTTGCAGCAGCACCGATTGGTGACTTTCGGGATGCATCGGCCCGCCTAATCAGTGAACTAGCCAGTGCGGATGTGATCGCGGCTGAAGACACCCGCAGGTTTAAGCGCCTGTGTTCGGATGTGGGGATTGTGCCCACCGGTCGAATTGTTTCTTACTTTGAGGCCAACGAGGTCGAGCGCACACCGGGGCTGGTGGCTGACCTGAAAGCAGGCTTGACGGTTGTTGTCATTACCGATGCGGGGATGCCGTCCGTGAGCGATCCTGGTTTTCGGTTGGTCTCAGCTGCGGTGGACGCTGGAATTG
>JBAXSF010000013.1:0-16484 GCA_037130835.1 Actinomycetes bacterium | reverse complement strand
GCGGTGGGAACAGGTGACGGGCCACCGGCTGGTGTAGTCGGAGTTGATGACGCTGCCGCAGGGCCTGATGCTGCACGCTGGCGCAGTTCATCATTTTCGCTCAGCAGTCGAGCCAGCTCAGCCTCGATCTCGTCGAGGAACGCGTCTACCTCGTCCTCGTCGTAGCCTTCGCGCAGGCGAACAGTCGTGAACTGCTTGTTGCGCACTTCTTCTGGAGTCAATGCCATTGGGTCACCTCTGAGCCGTGGGGGAAATTGGCGTCAAGGTTGATAAGCGTAGCCATAGCCCACACCCCTTGCGCAATAGCCTTGTGGATGGAGTTATAGGAAAAGCACCAAACGCCTCAAGATGGCCAGAATCAAGAACAGCACCAAGACGGACAGGTCAAGGGCTACCCCGCCTAGCCGCAAGGGCGGAATGACCCGACGCAGGGCCTTGACGGGTGGGTCAGTGACCCAATAGATCCCCTCAAGCAACACCAACACTATTCCTGACGGGACCCAGGACCGGGCGAACATCCGGACATAGTCAAAAACGATTCGAGCAATCAAAAGCAGGGTAAAAACAAAAAGAACGAACGACAGGAATGCACCCAACCCGCTCACGTGCGCTTCTCCTTGATGGCTAGCCGGTGGCCAGCCCCACGGGGAATAACCATCCAGAACGAGGTACTACGACTGGTTAAAGAATCCACCTTCGGCAACCGCTGCCCGGGCCTGTTCGGTGACATCGACATTGGCCGGCGACAAAAGGAAAACGCGATTAGTGATGCGTTGAATCTGTCCGCGTTGTGCAAAGACCAACCCGGCAGCAAAGTCGACCAAACGCTTGGAGTCTGCTTCGTCCATCTCGGTCAAGTTCATGATGACGGGAGTGCCTTCGCGATACTCCAGCCCAATGCCACGTGCATCGTTATAGGTGCGTGGATGCATCGTGGTGATGCGACCGGAGTCGATCACTGCCGGCGTAGGTCGCGAAACAGGAACGACAGCAGGAGCGGTGTCGTACTGCTGCACCTGTCGAGGCTGTTGTGCAACAACGGCACGCTCGTACTGATCACTAGGAGCTGCATAGTCGTAATCGTTGTATTGCTCGTCGCCCTCTTCAACCAATCCAAGGTAAACGGCCATCTTTCGCATGGCACTTGCCATTGACTTTGCTCCTCTAACTATTAGCTGTTAGCTGTTAAGTGTCTCGACCTAGCGCACCGCGGGATCTACGGCTCTTGAACGCTACCCGACTCAGGCACGGTTGCCGAGGATCGCGCTGCCTATTCGTACGTGTGTCGCGCCGGCCGCGATGGCCGCCTCGAAATCCTGCGTCATCCCAGCGGAGATCCAGGCCGCCTGTGGGAAGTCCGCCTGCAATCGCTGGCTGATGGTCCATAGGTCACCAAACGCGCGGGAAGGCTCTATCCCTAACGGCGCCACCGCCATTACTCCGGCCAAGGACAGGGTCGAACTGCCAGCCACTGCTTCAGCCACGACCGCCAGGTCGGCGATCATGCAGCCACCTCGATCCGGATCCCCATCAAGACTGACCTGAACAAGCGCCTGAATCGGAGTCGGAACCACCACCCGATCAAAAGCCTGGACGAGACCGACCCGATCCACTGAGTGCACCACGTCAGCCCACTGGGTCACAGTCTTGGCCTTATTACTTTGCACTTGACCCACTGCATGCCAACGCAAGCCTTGGTGCGTCATCTGCTCGCGCTTGGGTCCGGCTTCTTGATCCTTGTTTTCGCCCACATCCGTGACACCCAGCTCCTGAAGTATTTCTACATCGGAGACGGGATGTGTCTTCGTGACCACTACAACAGTGACGTCATTGCTTGAGCGGCCCGATTGCTGGCACGCGTGATCGATGCGTTCTCGGGTGGCTTCAAGCCCCAGGCGAAGCTCATCGACTCGATTAGTTCCGGCCATCAACACTCACCACAAACTGCAATCGTTGAACCTGGTCTCCCCCACGCGCCGAATACAACGAGGGGGTTTCCTTCGTGCAACGCATGTCGTGAGCAATCTCGGTGATGCCAAGGACACGCAGTTGATCCGCTACCCCGGCCCCCACATCTGCGGCTGGTTGGCCGGCTTTGGTCTGGGCCAGAGCCGCTCGCGAAACCGCCGCGATCTGGCTTTGAACATCCAAACCCACCTTGTAGCACTGGGAACAGATGCTGGGACCTACCCAGGCCGAGATTGAGCTGAGGCTGGCTCCAGCATTGGTCATCGTTGTCACCGCCGCTGGAATCACCCCAGCAACAAAGCCGCGCCAGCCGGCGTGCACCACAGCAGTGACGGCGCTGTGGCGATCCCACAACACCAAGGGCACGCAGTCCGCGGTGCGAACCAACAAGGTCACCGGTGATTGCGCAGACACGATCGCATCTGCATCCGGAATCTGGATGGAGGTTCCTGGTGCGGACACCTCGTGAACTCCACACCCATGCACCTGATTCATGCGCTGAATCGGAGGCAAGTCAGCAAATAGTGCATCGAGGTCAGGGTCATCCCCTGCGGTGCGATCAACGCAAAAGATCGTGCGCTGGTCTTGGGCGAAAACCTCCCAAGGGCGCACGATCTTTGCTGTGACGTCGTCAGTCACGGTTGGTACTAGGACTTCAGCCAGTCAGGAATGTCCAAGTCATCCTCGAAGTCATCAAAGGCGACAACCTTCTTGGGGGGAACATTGGACGAAGCAGACTCTGAAGCAAAGCCAGGGGCGTCATCGAAAGTCACTGCACCGGGTGTGGCAGCCGGGGCGGTGCGCTCGCGGCGCGTGGATGTGGGCGTCGTACGTGGCAAGGGTCGTCCACCGTCAAAACCGGCGGCAATCACCGTCACGCGCACTTCATCACCGAGCGAGTCATCAATGACCGCACCGAAGATGATGTTGGCGTCGTTGTGAGCGGCTTCCTTGACCAATTCGGCAGCTTCGCGCATCTCGTGCATGCCCAAGTCAGAACCACCCGAGAACGACAGCAAGACGCCACGGGCGCCTTCGATCGAAGCTTCAAGCAGCGGGTTGGAGATCGCTGCCTCAGCGGCTTCGCTCGCGCGGTTTTGGCCACGAGCCGAACCGATACCCATCAAAGCCGAGCCCGCGCCGACCATCACTGACTTCACGTCCGCAAAGTCAAGGTTGATCAGGCCAGGAGTGGTGATCAGGTCGGTAATGCCCTGCACACCAGACAGCAGAACATTGTCTGCTGTCTTGAAGGCATCTACCATCGAGATGTCGCGGTCGCTGATGTGCAACAAACGATCGTTAGGAATGACGATGAGAGTGTCGACCTGCTCACGCAGTTCCTCAACACCGGTCTCGGCATGCACTTGACGACGACGTCCTTCAAAGGTGAACGGACGCGTCACTACACCAACGGTGAGCGCACCCAAGCTGCGTGCGATCGACGCGACGACAGGAGCTCCACCGGTTCCGGTTCCGCCACCTTCACCAGCGGTAACGAACACCATGTCAGCGCCCTTGAGGACTTCTTCAATTTCTTCACGGGCTTCTTCAGCGGCGCGGCGGCCAACCTCGGGGTCAGCACCGGCACCAAGACCCTTGGTGATGTCGCGACCGATGTCGAGCTTGACGTCAGCATCACTCATCAAGAGAGCTTGAGCGTCGGTGTTGATGGCGATGAACTCCACGCCCTTAAGACCGACATCAATCATGCGGTTGATGGCGTTAACGCCACCACCACCAATGCCGACGACCTTGATTAATGCCATGTAATTTTGCGGAGCTGCCACAGCACGCGCCTTCCGTGAAGTCTCGATGCGATTCGAGTGCGTAAATTGGGGACCCTAACCCTCAAGTTAAGGGTCAAAGTTACGTCCTCTCGACGTGCAGGGACTTTAGACGTAAGCATTTGACGACTGCAACCCACCCTGGAAATTAGTCACAAAACTTTCAGGACGTTGAGCTCCTGCCAGATGGATATTCGCTGACCTTCAGGTTCAATCTCAGGATGAGACTTACGCGTGAGCCACGCGTGCGACCAACCGGCAGTTAGGCGATGAACGACAGCCGCATTCTTTGGATCAGCGGCACCTCCGCAGAGCAAGCGACAGGTTACATCGGCCTTGCTTCCCTCCACGTCGCAATGCAGACCAGTTGTTAATTGCACCCCCGCAAAGCCATCGGAAGCCCCGGCCAACCAGTGGGCAATCTGCGCCTGTCGATTGCACCGGCCCGCCGATGCAGCGATGGTGCGCACGGGAATGGACTCGTGCTGCAAAGCAGCTAATGCCGGCGCCATGAGCTCCTCAATTTTTCCGTTTGAGTCAATGAGCAGCACTCCCGTCACGGTCACTGTCTCCTGTAGGAGTTGTGTCGCGGCCACCATGGCCACTGCCCCACCGGCTGAGTGACCAATGACCACCACCGGCAATGCATCTGCGTTCCATGTGGCGAACTCGCGAGCCACTGCCCGCATCAGGTCGCGATCGTTCATCCCACCTCGACGGGCCTTTGACTTCAGATAGGGCCGCACCACTTCAATGTTGTTGTCCACCAGGACACTGACTAGTTCATCGAGCGCGTCGGGTTTGCGACCGAATCCATGAAACAACAGTGCGCGTCCAACCACATCTGATGGGCTATCCACGGTGGTTTGCACATCTGGCAACTCGTGATCGCTTGAATGCGCACTACATCCAAAAGCAATTGTTGATTGCGCGAGTTTCATCAGACCTACTTCTTTGTTGTGGGCAAATCCGGTGTGCGGACGTCGTAGACCGTGGCTTTGCGCCCGAGCAGGGCGGTGAGCACGACAGCCTTGCGATCGGAATCCGCAGCACTTCCCCAGCGAATCGTCGGCCCGGAGGTGGTGGTAATCACGATGTTGTCCTGACTGCGGAACTCGATCCGGGCCAACTTAGCCTTCACTGGAGCAGGCAAAGCTCGAGCCACTGTCAATGCGTCGGCAATTGCGCTTTGGCGAGCCGAAGTATCGGTGCCAAAACGAGGTCGCACGATGATGGATGGCACTGCCTTGCGTGGCTGATTCACTGCGCCAAAGATAAAACCGGTTTGATCCGCCCACCGGACAGCGCCATCAACCGTGACGTTGGCCGCAACCGTGCGCGGGGTGGCCGCAATAACAATGGAGTGTGGCCAGCGGCGCTGGACGGTGACCGAGCTAACTGCGGGTACCTCGCGCTGTACAGATTCGGCCACCTGACTGGTGTTGACTCTCGCCAGCGGAGTCCCCTGGGCAATATCCGCAGCGGCAATCATCAATTCCTGCGTCGGTTGGTCTACACCAACAGCTCGAACACCAGTGACGTCGAATACTCCTGTGAAATTGACAACGACAACCAATCCAACAACGGCAGCCCCAAGAACAACGGCAGCTAGGCGCTTCATAGCGACCCAGCAGCTTCACGTTCTTGTAAACCCGTGAGCACCTCAGGACCAATCAACGTGACATCGCCTGCGCCCAGAGTCATCACCACATCACCCGGGCGAATGCGCTCAACCAGGGCCGGTGCAACCGCGCTCCAGGATCCGATGAATTCGGCAGTGGTCAGACCGTGATCTTGAGCTGACTGGGCCACAGCCGCCCCACCGGCGCCAGGAATGGGATCCTCGCCCGCGGGATAGACCTCCATGACGACCAACTCATCAGCAGCGGCCAAGGCAGCGCCAAATTCATCCATAAAAGCTTGGGTGCGCGAATAGCGGTGGGGCTGAAAGACCACGACCAGGCGTCCGTGCGGCTCGCTAGCCACCACTTCCCTAGCGGCGAGCAAGGTTGCCCTGATTTCAGTCGGGTGGTGGGCGTAATCATCAAAGATACGCACGCCTGCCACTGTCCCCTTGGGTTCGAATCGACGTCGAGTTCCAGTGAATTGCGAGAGACCTTCAATCAACCCTGCTGGTGCACATCCCAAACTCAATCCAGCAGCCAGCGCTGCCGCCGCATTGGCCACGTTGTGCCGACCGGGAATTTGCAATTCCACCCGACCCACCCGCACGCCGTGCCAGATAGCCTCAAAGGCAGCGGTGCGTCCTTGCAATGTGACATCGGTTATGCGCATGTCGCTGTCATCGACTTCGCCGTAGGTGCACACGTTGATGCCCGATGCGCGGGCTCTGTCAATGAGGCGACGGCCGCCAGCATCATCAGCGCACACCACGGCAAATCCACCCGGATCAATGGAATCAAGGAAATCAGAAAAGGCTTGATCAACCTCCTCCAGCGAGCCATAGTGATCGAGGTGATCAAGCTCAATATTGGTAACAATCACCGAGGTGGGATGAAGTAAGAGGAAAGAGCCATCGCTCTCATCTGCTTCGGCAATGAAGAAATCGCCACTGCCCTCATGCGCATTGGCACCGGACTCATTCAATGTTCCGCCGATGGCAAAGGACGGGTCCGCGCCGATGTGTTGAAGGGCAACAGTCAACAGCGATGTCGTCGTGGTCTTACCGTGAGTTCCGGCAACCGCAACGGAAGTCTTGCCTTCCAGGAGCTGGGCTAGGGCCTGGGCTCGCTTAATCACCGGAATGCCCGCGGCTTCCGCAGCAGTGCGTTCAGGGTTGCTTGCCGCAATGGCACTAGAAATAACGACTATGTCAGCACCGGCTACGTGCGCGGGATCATGACCAACAAAGACCTCAATACCAATGGCTCGCAGGGATGTCAGCGCACGACTGTCCTTAGCATCGCTCCCGCTTACTTCAATCCCGCGAGATCGCATGATGCGGGCGATGCCGCTCATTCCTGCGCCGCCAATTCCGATGAAGTGAACTCTCATGATTGCCCATCCCGCGACGAATCACCTGATGTCCGCGCCAACTCAGGCAAGGCCACATCCACAATGAATTGTGCAAACACGCGGTCTGCATCATTTCGCCCTAAGCTCTTTGCCGCTCGACCCATTGACTCCAGTCGCGACAGATCCGACATCAGCGAAACGACCCGCTGTCGAACGACAGTGGCATTGAAGTCGTCATCGTTGATCACCACAGCCGCTCCTGCAGCGGTTAACGACTCAGCGTTCCACTTCTGTTCGCCATTACCAACGGGCAACGGAACCAAGACTGACGGAATCCCCACGGCTGCCACTTCGGCACAGGTCATCGCACCCGAACGCGCCACGACAAGATCGGCCACTGAATAAGCCAAGTCCATCCGGTCGATGTATTCCACGACAGTGACAACTGAGCTATCGGCCTGTGCTCGTGCTTGATCTATCCCACGAATGCCCGCGACCAACACCACCTGGAGTCCGGCCTGACCAAAGGCACCCTGAGCACCCAAGATGGCGCCGGTGATGCGGGCAGCGCCCAGCGATCCGCCAAACGCCAAAATAACCGGGCGATCATCCAGCCCAAAGTGGGCTCGCGCCTGCTCCCGCAACGCTGCCCGATCCAACGAACTAATCGAGGTACGAAGGGGCATCCCCGTCAGTAGCGCGTGCGGCAACTTGGTGCCGGGCAAGCCAGTGGCCACATGTGTGGTTATACGGGCACCGAGCTTGTTGGCATAGCCCGGACGAACATTTGCCTCATGAACAACGACAGGAATATTAGCTTTGCGTGCCGCGAGGTAAGCCGGAACTGACACGTAGCCACCAAAACCGACCACAACATCGATGCTGCGTTTCGCCAGAATTTTCTCGGTTTGTTTCACACACGATCGAAGCCGCGGACCCAAGGTGAGGATGTCGATCGATGGACGGCGCGGAAGTGCCACGCGAGGAATCAGTTCCAAGTCAAACCCGCGCTCTGGGACAAGTCGAGCTTCCAGACCATCTGCTGTACCGAGCATGGTGACTTCACAATCAAATCCCAGAGTCGCCGTCAATTCCTTCAGCGCATCAGCAGTGGAAAGAGCTGGTTCAACATGACCGGCGGTTCCGCCACCGGCTAGTAAGACATGAAGGGCCGGCACCGACACTCACGACCCTTGTTCAGTAACCGAACGCAAGTCCGGTCGACGTGCTGGTTCGGCGAGCAATCGCCGGATAGGACCAGGGCCGCGAAGGGCAAAGGCAGCAGCAGCTTCGGGTTCTCGGCGCGCAAACGTGAGCAACATCCCGATCACGCACATCGTCGGTATCAGCGCCGAACCGCCATAAGAAACCAGTGGGAGCGGAATTCCCGTGATGGGCAACAGTTGCAACACCGCACCGATATTGACGATTGCTTGGACAGCGATCCATGTCACCGCACCTGCAGCAGCAAGCCGAACAAAGGTGTCCTGCGTGCGCAGAGCAATAACAACGCCAGATACACAAATGGCCGTTAGGAGCGCCAGGACGATCAGGGTGCCGAACAAACCAAATTCCTCACCGATGATGGCAAAGATAAAGTCGGTGTGCGCTTCGGGGAGGTCGCCCCACTTCTCGCGGCTTGCACCCAGACCGACTCCCCACCAGCCACCGGATGCCAACGCGTAGGTGCCGTGAAGTGCTTGCCAGCCAGCCCCAAGAGGATCAGAACTGGGATCGAGCCAGCTAGTGAATCGATCGCGCCGATAACCACGGGATGCACTTAAGTAAGCGATCCCTGTTAAGCCTGCCGCCACCAAGATTCCCAAGATCCGCATCGGAATTCCAGCGAAGAACATCAGCGCCACGGTGACGGCCATCAGCACCAGCGAGGTGCCGAGGTCACCCGAGACAAGGACAAGCATCAGCATTCCGCCCGCGACCACGGCCATTCGTTGTAAGACGTAGGCCCAATCGCGCCCCTCGGCTTCCTTACGCGCCAGCAGACTTGCAGCCCAGACCACTAAGGCAAACTTTGCAAATTCAGACGGCTGGAGGCGAAAGGGTCCGCCAAATTCAATCCAGTTGCGGTTGCCGTTGACCGATACACCAAGACCTGGAACAAACAGCGCAAAGAGCAAGGCAAACGCGACAATGACCATGGCCAGGGCGTAGCGACGATAAAACGAGACCGGCAAACGCGAAGCAAGCCACATACAAGGAATACCGATCGCCACCCACATGGCCTGGCGCAACCCGATGGCGAAGGACGACCCACTGTCGGCATAAGAGGTGACACTAGATGCCGAAAGCACCATGACCAGTCCGAGCGCAATCAACAAGGTTGCTGCACCCACGATGACGTAATACGGGGTCAAAGGATTGTTGAACACTGCCCATCTCGAGGTGGGCTCATGCGAAACTTCCGGTCGCGAATCCAATGTCATGATCGATTCCTCACGACGATTTCAGCGAAAAGTTGGCCGCGTTCGTGGTAGTCGCGGAAGCGATCCATTGACGCGCACGCGGGCGCGAGGAGAACGGTGGTGCCGGCCACGGCATGACGGCGTGCCGCCTCAACGACCGCCTGCATCAAGTTCACTGCACCATTTTCCGCGTCATCAACGTCGATTACAGGCACATCTGGTGCGTGTCGCCTAACTGCTGCCACGACCTGGTCGCGATCTGTTCCAAGGACGATCACGGCACGCAATCGCGATGCAGCATGAGTGACCAATTCGTCAAACTCAGCTCCCTTGGCCAATCCCCCAGCGATCCACACGATGTCATCAAAGGATGCCAAGGACGCCGCGGCCGCATGTGGGTTGGTGGCCTTTGAATCGTCAACCCAGGTCACCTGATTGATGGTTGCGACCACCGTCATTCGGTGTGGTTGCGGCTTCCAATCACGCAATCCCGCACGAATGGCGCTCGGATCAACACCTGTCGAGCGCACCAACGCGGAGGCTGTTAACGCGTTAGCAATCGTGTGTGCGGCTTGATCAACAAGATCATCAACACCTGCAAGTTCGGTGGCTAGTTCGCGACGGTTGTCCTCAAAAGCGCGATCAAGAATCAATCCATCAACCACGCCGATTTCACCTAATGCAGGAACGCCCAACGTGGTTCCAATGGCGCGACATCCATCCTCCACATCGGCTTGCTCAATGAGTTGTCGAGTGATGGGTTCTTCGGCGCGATAAATACAGGCATTCGTCGTGCGCTCAAGAATCTGAGCCTTATCTGCGCGGTATGCGGCAAAATCGCCGTGCCAGTCAAGGTGGTCAGGCGCAACGTTGAGCACTGCGGAGGCGAACGGTCGCATCAAGTGTGACCGGTGGAGTTGGAAGGACGACAACTCCAGAGCCAACACCTCGTAGGGCTCCTGCGCATCGACTGCTTCAACAATGGAACGTCCAACGTTGCCTACTGCGAGAGCGCGTCGACCAGCAGCCAGCAACATCGATTCAGCCATGGTCACAGCCGTGGTCTTTCCATTCGTTCCGGTCAAGGTCAACCATGTGGGCCCTTGGCCTCGTTGCTGCTGCAGGATCCAGGCCACATCCAGCTCACCCAAAACGGGGACTTGCAAAGTCTCAGCGGCCTTCATCACTGGTGCGTCGGGGCGCCAACCAGGCGAGACCACCATGAGGCTGGCTTCAACAACTGCACCCAGTTCATCATCGTCGGCGATAAACCCTGCCTTCTCACACTCGGCTTTCAATGCTGACCCAGGGGTTAGTCCCTGATCGACCACGTGCACCGTCGCACCTCGTCGAGCCAAGGCATGAGCTACAGCCTTGCCCGTAATTCCGGCCCCAGCCACGACAACGTGTTGAACTGACCAATCAAGGTCAGGCGAGATGGTGAATGCTTGCTCACTCACCCGCGAACCTTCAGCCATTCGTAATAAAACAGTGCCAGACCTGTGCCAATGCAGAGTCCCGCGATGATCCAGAACCGAATCACAATGGTGACTTCAGCCCAGCCCAACATCTCAAAGTGATGTTGCAGGGGCGCCATCTTGAAAATCCGTTTACCGGTGAGTTTGAACGAACCCACCTGCAAGATCACCGACATCGTGATGATGACGAAGAGCCCGCCCAGCGCAAGCAACAAGATTTCGGTACGGCTCAAAATGGCGAACCCCGCGATCGCACCACCGATGGCCAGCGAGCCGGTGTCCCCCATAAAGATTTGTGCCTTCGGGGCGTTCCACCAAAGGAATCCGAAACAGGCTCCCGTAAAACCGGCAGCCAAAATCGCTAGGTCGAGGGGATCTCGCACTTCATAACAACTGCGTCCTGGGCTGAGGGCGCACCCTTGGCCGAACTGCCACACACCAATCAAGGTGTACGCGGCAAACGACATCATCGCCGCACCAATGGCCAACCCGTCCAGGCCGTCGGTCAAGTTCACCGCATTGGATGTTGCCACCACCAAGAGCAAGGCCCATAGGACGAAAACTGCTGCCGGCAAGACCAATGGAGTATCGCGAATGAACGACACTGCGCGAGAAGCCGGTGTTAGCCCTCGGTCATCGCTGAAGTTCAAGGAAAGGACACCAAAGACAATGCCAACGACGATCTGGCCACCAAACTTTGTGCTAGCACGTAGACCCATGGAACGACGCTTGAAGATCTTGATGTAGTCGTCAATGAAGCCAACTGCACCCAATCCAACAACGAGGAAGAGAAGAAGTAAGCCAGAGGCCGTGGGTGGAGTGCCACGCACAATATGTGCGACCCCATATCCAGCAAGCACAGCGATGATGACGGCTAGGCCACCCATGGACGGGGTGCCCTTCTTACTCTCGTGATCAGGGAAAAGTAGATCGCCGGATTCACGGATCGCTTGGGAATAGCCTCGGCGGTTCAATATCCGCATCAACCAGGGTGTTCCTAAGAGCGAGACTATCAAAGCGATGCCTGCGGAAATCACAATCAGCTTCACGAGTTACCACCACCCACGAGGGCTTGCGCGACGACTTCGAGTCCAATGCCGCGTGAGGCTTTGATCAAAACCACATCTCCTGGTTGTACAAGTTCGAGCGCTTTACGTGTGGCCAGCGGGGCGTTATCGACTCGGCTAATCACTTCTGGTGACAAACCAGCGGACACGGCACCGCTTTCAATCTGTTCCGCCACTGAACCTACCGCGATTACCCATGCTGGAGCCGCTTTAGCAACGGCAGTTCCTAATTCAACATGTGCTGACCCGGATTGATTTCCCAGTTCGAGCATCTCTCCGACAACGATTCCCAGTCTCCGGTCGTTGGCAATATCTGCTGCGGCAACTAACGCGGCCTGCATCGAGTCTGGATTGGCGTTGTACGCATCATTGATGATCGTTACATCGTTGGCGCCCTGCTCGACTTGCATCCGCCACGGGCTGCGCGGACCTGCATTACTCAGGGCCTCGGCTACAGCTTCCGGGCTGATACCCATCGAGATCGCAGCGGCAGCAACGGCCAAAGCGTTAGACACCTGGTGGCGACCGACGACCTTCAGCCCGACCCGCTCACTCGTCAAGCCAGAAATGCGCAAATCAAATTGCGCGCACCCATCGGTTCCAACGATCACGTTTCTAGCACTTACCAGTGCATCGCCTGAGTCACCAAAGTAGACACAGCGAGCCTTGGTCACAGCCGCCATGGCTCGCACCCGCTCGTCATCGCTATTGAGAACAGCAATTCCATCCGACGGCAATGTCGCAATAACTTCGGATTTTGCTCTCGCCGTGGTTTCGAGGTCGCCAAACTCCCCTAGGTGAGCCGCACCTACGTTCAAAACGATGCCCACCTGTGGCTGCGCAATAGAACACAAAAACGCAAGGTGCCCTACTCCGCGCGACCCCATCTCTAATATGAGAAATTTTGTATTGAGGTTTGCTCGCAAAACGGTCAGCGGAAATCCCAGTTCATTATTGAACGAGCCTGGCGGCGCCACGGTTTCACCCGCGGCTTCCAGAACGCTGGCCAACAAGTCCTTGGTCGACGTCTTTCCAGAAGACCCGGTCAAGCCAATGATGATGCAGGTTGACTGGAGGGCTTGTGCATTGTGCCGAGCTAGTGCCGACACCGCTTCCAACATGTTGCTCACAACAACGTGCGGGCCAGCGACCGGGCGAGTCACTAACGAAAGCACCGCGCCATTACCCATGGCTTGGTCGACGAAGTCATGACCATCGAGGTCTGCACCCTCAAAGGCAACAAACAGGTCACCGGGTGAAAGGTCACGCGAATCAATTCTAGCAATGCCTGTCACCACTAATTCCGGATCGGTCGATTGCCCCAGTTTTCCCTGAGTAATCGCAGCAATCTCAGCAGCGGTTAGTGCGATCACTGCGCACCACCTAAGGCACGGCGCAGGGCTACACGATCGTCAAAGGGGGTAACAACTCCGGCCACTTCCTGGCCGGTTTCATGTCCCTTACCCAAGACGGCCACCAGCCCATCAGGACCGGCCAAGTCGACTGCTTGTTGGATCGCAGCTTGACGATCAGCGACATTGACTAAGGAAGCAGACGCATTGGCACTGGCAGCGCCCATCATGACCGCCGTACGGATGACAGCTGGGTCTTCACTTCGCGGATTGTCGTCGGTGATCACCACAACGTCGGCCCACCGTGCAGCTGCAGCGCCCATGACCGGACGCTTAAGCGCATCACGGTCGCCACCGCACCCAATCACGACGACCAACTTGCGCTGAGTTCCGGTGAGAGAGCGCAATTGCGACAAGACTTGCGCGACCGCATCGGGTGTATGCGCGTAATCAACAAAACCTTCGATGGCATTTCCCTCAACCTGAACGGACTCAAGACGTCCAGGGACACTTGCGAGCGAGGCAATGCCCGTGGCTGCGAGATCCGCACTGACTCCAATACTGATCGCCAGCTGTTCGGCAAGAACAGCATTCAAAACATTCCACGAGCCAGCCATCTGAGTGGAAACCTCAATAGCGGTGGTTGGCGAGGTGAGCGTGGCAGATTGCTGGGCACCCGAACCAACCGTGAATGTCACATCTGCAGCATCAATTGACAGTTCTTGTGCACTAACAATCGTGAGTGGCACCTGGGCCTGGGCGATTAAGGATCGGCTCCACGCCTGCGACTCATCGTTGAGCACCATCACTACGCCATGCCGAGAGTGTGCTGGAGTAAAAGCTAACGCCTTCGCCGCGAGGTACTCCTCCATCGTGTGGTGGAAGTCAAGATGGTCTTGGGACAGATGGGTAAATCCCATGGAATCAAAGGTGATCCCATTGACCCGACCCATGGCCAAGGCATGGCTAGAGACTTCCATCACCACGGCATCGACCCCACGCTCTTTCATCACCGCTAATAGGGCGAACAGGTCCGTCGCCTCAGGAGTGGTGCGGATGCTGGCAACGGATTCGCCATCGATGGTGGTGGTAATCGTTCCGATCAGACCGGTTGTTCGCCCAGCAGCTCGCAATGCCGCATCAAGCAAGTACGCAGTGGTTGTTTTTCCATTCGTGCCGGTGATTCCCACCATGGTCATGGACTCAGCCGGATTGCCATAGATCGTGGATGAGGCTGTGCCAAGGACCTGACGAACGTCGGGAACGACAACACAAGGAAGACCTACTGCATCAGCAACTGCAGCACCGATCTCATCTGTCAGCACCGCGACAGCGCCATTGGCCATCGCCTGCTCAATGAACTCGGATCCGTGAAATCGTGCCCCTGCAAAAGCGACATACACGTCAGCATCGTGAATCGCCCGTGAGTCGTGCGTGATTCCACTGACCTGAACGTCAGCTCCTCGTCTATCTCCCGAGACAGCACGTGCGACTTCTGAGAGCAAGACACCTGACGTGGTGGGACGTAAGGAACTAGCGACCACAGACATAGTGCCCCCTACTTCGCAACGACGAGGTCGGGGGAAGTCGTCATTACCAAGTCAACTTCAAAGCGGGGGACTTGGACCCAGTTGGCGGAATGCGCTGATCCTGAAGTGCAAACGACATCACGCGCTTAAACACCGGTCCACCCAGCATGCCGCCGTAGTGACCGCGCTTGGGTGCTTGCAAAGTCACGGAAACCACCAGTTGTGGGTTATCCGCCGGAGCGAACCCGATAAAGGATGCGGTGTAACCGCGGTAGCAACCACAGGCTGGGTCCACGCGGTTAGCGGTTCCCGTCTTACCTGCGACCCGGTATCCAGGAATGCGGGCCATGGGAGCGGTTCCGCCATCACCTACCACTGATTCGAGCATGTCGGTCACCGTGCGAGCGGTCGCTGGTGACACCACCTCAACGCGACGCGATTGAGCAGCCTCAACAAACGTGCCATCGTTGCCCGTCGTACCGGCAACCAAGCGAGGCTCAACGCGCACACCGCCATTCGCAATCGTGGCGAACACCGATGTGGCTTGAATCGAGTTCAACGACAGTCCCTGGCCAAAGGCAATCGTGGGAAAGGACGTCCCCGACCAGTCCTTCAGGGCAGGCAGCAGTCCGCGACTTTCACCGGGGAAGTTCAACCCGCTGGGCTCAGCAATACCGAACTTCTTCAGGTAGCCGTACAGTGTCTTTGCACCGATCTTTTCGGAAGCTTCAATCGTTCCAAGGTTGCTCGACTTCGCAAGGACCCCGGCAAAGGTCAAGCGCAGTGTGCCGTGCTTGTCATGGTCATGAAAGATGCTTCCGCCACGGTTCAGCACCGGCGGCACCGTGATCTTGGAATTGGCCTTCAGCTTTCCTTCTTCAATCACGGCAGCTGCTGTCATGATCTTGCTGGTCGAACCGGGTTCGTAGATGTCGGTAACCGCACGATTGCCACGAAGGGAAACCTTGCTCGCAGAAGGCTGGTTGGGATTAAAGGTTGGCGCTGTTGCCATCGCCAAAATGTTTCCGGTGCGTGGATCCATCACGACAACGGTTCCGCTTTCGGCACCGGTCTCAGCTACTTTGGCAGCTATGGCTTGCTGCGCCACCCACTGGATGTCGCGGTCAATCGTCAAGCGCACGTCGCTGCCATTGAGCGCCGGAGTGACCTTGTCGGTGCCCGATGGAATTTGGCGACCGCCCGCACCCGTTTCCACTGTCTGCTTACCGGGCGTACCGGACAGAATTGATTGCAACGAAAGTTCTAAGCCACCTAGGCCCGCTCCATCGGCTCCTACGAATCCAATGACATTTGCAGCCACTAACTTTGCCGGATAAACCCGAGTGCTGGTGCCTTCTGAGAATATTCCCGCTATTCCCAGTTCCTTAATCTGATCCCACTTCTTTGGGGTGATGCCCTTTGCCACATAAACAAATCGTCGTTCACCACTCAAGCGGGCGCGAACACTCGCCACCGATTTGCCAATCATCGGCGCAAGGAGTTCCGCCGTTGCTTGTGGATTCTTAATCAGCGTCTGGTCAGCAGTGATATTGCGAGATTCAACGGTCGTGGCCAAGGCAATCCCTGTGGCATCAGTGATCGTGCCGCGAACCGCCGGCAACACGTTGGTCACCGATCGCGACTTCGTGGCCGCACCAGCAAAGGTCGGTGCACTCAAGGCCTGAACATAGAAAAGTTTCACAACAAAGGCCAGCAAGATGAGCAAACACACCACGCCGGCCAAACGCAGGCGACGCTTCGGGCTTGCGGGCCTGGGCTGACTCACCGGACGTCGAGAACGCGGCGGGTGTGGCGGTGGCGGCGTGCGGTAACCCTGTGGTCGTTGCCGCGGTGGATGCAAAGTTGTACTCACTGGACACCGCCTGGCTTGGTCACTGGCTTGG
>JBAXSF010000129.1:0-3767 GCA_037130835.1 Actinomycetes bacterium | reverse complement strand
CCGTGGATGAATCCGTGCCGATGGTCGTCAACTGGACACCCGCTGACGTTCGCGCGAAAGCGAACATGCGCGCAGGAGTTCACAAAGCAGACAGCCTTGAGGAACTAGCCCGCATCGCTGGAATTGACGTCGATGGCTTGCTTGACACGGTTGCTCGCTACAACGCAGCCGTTGATGCCGGCGTTGATGCCGAATTGGGGCGGGAATTCCTGCCCGCGCGAATTGAAAAGGCCCCGTTTTATGCCATGCGCAACCACGGCGTAACTCTGGTGACCTTCATCGGTTTGGATGTCGATGGACAAGCCCACGTGCGCCGACCCGATGGCTCCATCATCAAGGGCCTGTATGCCGCTGGTGAAGTCATCGGCGCAACGGCCACAACTGGTCAATCGTTTTGTAGCGGAATGCTCATCACGCCAGGCGTTGTGCATGCACGCTTATTCGCACAACGCCTAGCGCAAGGAATTACTTGAGCTGTTTGAACGTTTTGCTTGCTGCACTGCCCGGTCCGGCCACATTGAAGGCACGGACTTGGACCATGTAGGAGCGGTTCTTGATCAAACCAGCCTTTGTGAAGGATCGGCCGGTGGTGTTAGCCCATGCGGTGTACCTGCCGGTGACCTTGTCCTTAAAGCGCACCTGATACTTGGTAATTGACGCCCCACCATTGGAGACAGGTGCTATCCAGGAAATCTTGACCCTAGTTTCCGATGGGCACCTCGCACCCAGACTTCTCGGTGCACCAGGAACCGCGCGTGGGGTAACCGCAGCTGAGGCACTACTTGCTGGTCCGGTACCAAAACCATTGGTGGCCCGCACCGAGAATGTGTACGCCCTGCCATTGGTCAAACCCGTGACCGTACACGTGGGAAAACCAGAGGTTGCCACGGTTGAACACGTGCGTCCACCCGGTGCAGCAGTCACTGTGTAACGCGAAACACCATTGGCCCCACCATCATTGGGTGTATACCAAGACACCACGGCAGATGCATTTCCAGCAGTGCCAGTGATCGAACTCGAAGCACCCGGCAACCCCGTGGTGACTCGAGCGACCCGAGACGTGTCAGCCTCGGTGAACCACATCGCGCCATCCGGTCCAGCGGCAATTCCGTAGAGATAATCTGAACTGGGTTGAACGAGGAACTCATTGGTGACTACTCCTGCGGTTGTTATCCGCCCGATGATGCCGCTCGGGCCAGTCGTGAACCACAACGCTCCATCCGGACCGGCTGCAATATCCTGCGGTGTAATAGAGGGGGTGATCGTGTCATATTCGCTGATCACTCCAGCGGTGGTAATTCGGCCAATCTTGCTCAAAGATTGCTCGGTGAACCACAACGCACCATCCGGACCGGCTGCGATGCCCTGCGGTCCACTAAACGCGGTGATTGTGTCATATTCGCTGATCACCCCAGCGGTGGTAATTCGCCCAATCTTGGAGGTATTGCGCTCGGTGAACCACAACGCACCATCAGGTCCTGCGGCAATGTACTCCGGAACACTATTCGGTGTGGGAGTGTCATATTCAGTGACTACTCCGGCGGTGGTGATTCGCCCAATCTTGGAGGAATTGCGCTCTGCGAACCACAAAGCTCCATCAGGGCCAGCCGTGATACCAAAGGGTTCACCACCTGATGTTGGTACATCAAATTCACTGATAGTCCCAGCGGTGGTGATACGCCCAATTTTGTCGTTGGTGATCTCGGTGAACCACAAGGCACCATCCGGACCGCTGGTGATCTGACCAGGGGTCCTTCCCGGCTGAAGTGCATATTCAGTTACAGAACCACCTGTTGTCATCCGCATAATTTTTGAACTATTAAACGCCGTGACCCACAACGCTCCATCAGGGCCCGATGTAATGCCTACCAAATTAATACTCCCGGGAACTGTCGGAAACACCGTCAGATCACCAACCGGAGGTTGAAGCGGCGGCTGGGACCACGCGGGCAATACAGCCGTAGCAACCAAACCAACCGTTGCGGCCAAAATAACAAGCGAGCGCTTACGCGAGGTGCGAATCGACATGGTTCCACCAAGTTCTTCGACAGAATTTGACCCGGGTGACCAAATTCTCTTTGACAAGTAGAACACTCGGACCGCACGAAAGGCATCTTTTTCCATCGATTTGGAGATGAACTTCACCCTTCGGGACGCCCACATCGTCAAGCGATCCACATACCAATCCCACCTACCCCAACGGGCACACTTATCCCATGACCGCCCAGCCCGCAGCCGCCGAAACTGACTTCGATGTCATGGTCGTTGGCGCTGGCAATGCTGGGTTGCCGTGCGCGATTGAAGCTGGCTCACTTGGTCTGAAAACGTTGCTCATCGAAAAAGACACCCGTATCGGTGGATGCCTGCACACCACCGGTGGTCACATTTCAGCCGCGGGTGCGCGACGTCAAATCCAGGCCGGCATTACCGACAGCGTGCAGTGGCATCGCGAAGACATTGCATCGATTACCAATGGCACACACCGCGCAGACATCGTTGATGTAAGCATTCAACATGCCGCCGAGGCGGTGGACTGGCTCGATGACAATGGATTTCGATTTTCCCCCGAAACCCCGCGCATCATTTACGGGCACCCGCCTTACCGGGTAGCGCGCACCTACTACGGGCCCGATGGTGGGCTTTCGTTGCTCGAAACCTTCACCGCGATGCTGGATAAACAAGTGGCTGCCGGACATGTTGAAGTGTGGACCGATGCTCCCCTGATCGGATTTCTCCCCGGCGCGTCGCCAACCAGCGTTCAGGGCATCGAAGTCCTCAAGCGCGGTGTCGAAACCACCGTGACCGCCAAGGCCATCGTGTTAGCCACCGGTGGATTTGCCGCCAATGCTGAACTCTTTTCACAAATTGAAGGATTCCCGTTGGTGTCGGCCGCACACCCCTCCGATACCGGCGATGGTTTAGTGCTGGCTCGCGAGATTGGTGCAGCCCTGCAGGGCGAGAACAAGTTCTTGCCCACCTTTGGCGGACTTCCCCACCCCACGACACCGGGCCGGGTGCAATGGGAAGACCGACCGGTGCTGACCACACCGGAGCGAGCGCCATGGGAAATCTACGTCAACGCCCAAGGCCAGCGTTGGGTAGCCGAAGATGCCGAATCCATCGACACCAAAGAGCGCGCACTGGTCGCCCAAGTTCCTGACCTGACGTTTTGGACCATCTTTGATGATCAAGGCCGCCAAGAGTCAGTGCCGATGGTGGTGAATTGGAAACCCGAAGACATTGATGCCAAAGCCAACGTGCGAGCCGGGGTTTATCGGGCAAACACCATCGCGGAACTAGCTGCACTGACCGGCATTGACGCGCAAGGTTTAGCGACCACGATTGATCAGTACAACACCGCGGTCACCAACGGCACCGATCCGCACTTTGGCCGCGAGTTCTTGCCCGCGCCCATTGCCCAAGCCCCGTTTTATGCCATGAAGAACCACGGCATCGCACTGTTGAGCTATGCCGGCATCGATGTGGACGTGAGCGCGCGAGTGCGCCGCGAGGACGGCACTGTGTTTTCCAACCTGTTTGCCATCGGTGAGGCGATGGGCGGTGCAGCAACCCACGGGCACGCCATCCTCAGTGGAATGACCTGCACCCCAGCGATTGTTTATGGCCGCCTAGTGGCCCGCGACATCGCCGCAAGCTTCTAGATGAATTGTGCGGGTCTAGTTAGGGGTTTCGGCACGGGCGCACGTAATAGGAGTTGCTCTTGGATGCATAGGAGCCAGAGCCTTGGGTATTCCAGTAATTGGCCT
>JBAXSF010000128.1:0-3774 GCA_037130835.1 Actinomycetes bacterium | reverse complement strand
CACCAGAGGAATCGTGTCGCGCGGTTGTAAAGCAAACGCGTCTAGGACTGCGTGGTCGGCCGGGTAGGTCATCAGC
This sequence comes from Actinomycetes bacterium, assembly GCA_037130835.1. Lineage (GTDB taxonomy): Bacteria > Actinomycetota > Actinomycetes > UBA12327 > UBA12327 > AcAMD-2. The sequence continues at coordinate 3,698 of JBAXSF010000128.1, read as the reverse complement.
TGACGGGTCTGCTCGATGGTTAACCAACGAACTTCGTCGACTTCTTCGTTCGCCGTGAAGTCGCCATCGAGGTATCGACCGGCCCAGTAGTCAACGTGTTTGCGCGCGGCGCCCTCTGAATAATCCCGACCCGGCAAAGGTGCGCCAAGGGCGATCCGCGCACCGGCTTCTTCGTGAACCTCCCGAACGGCAGCGATCATGGGGTGCTCGTCTAGTTCACGCTTTCCCTTAGGGAATGTCCAGTCGTTATACCGATCGCGATGCACTAGGGCGATGCGCGGATCGGTGGGCTCGCCCTGCCACACAAGGGCACCAGCAGCTTCGATGATGCGCGGTTGCGTTGAATCGGTCATAGGACTTGGCGTCGGGCGTGAAGCGCGATCAACATTTCTTGTAGGTCATTGAGCGGTTCACCATCTGCCCCACGACTCTTGAGCCATTGGCCGTCTGCTTGTAAGTGCCACGCCGCTGTTGTGTCAGCAAAGGACAGATCAAAGAGTTGTTCTATTTCACGCACGTGATCGGGGGAATCCAGTCGAACCAGTGCTTCAACGCGGCGATCAAGGTTGCGGTGCATCAGGTCGCTACTACCGATCCACACCTCAGTGTCGCCGCCATTTATGAAGCAAAAAATTCGCGAGTGCTCGAGGAACCGCCCCAAGATCGAACGCACCTTGATGTTGTCCGATAAGCCAGGAACGCCAGGTCGGATTGCGCAGATTCCGCGAACCCAGACCTCAACGGTGACGCCAGCTTGCGAGGCTCGGTACAGGGCATCTATGCAGGCTTCGTCCACAATGGCGTTGGTCTTAATTCGAATACCTGCCGGTTTGCCGGCAAGGTGGTTCTCGACTTCTCGATTGATCCGCTTGACCAGGCCATTGCGGACCGAGTGGGGGGCGACCAATAGGCGCTCGTAATCGGTGGTGCGGGCGTAGCCACTGAGCTGGTTGAACAGGTCCGCAACGTCTTCGCCTACGGCTGGGTCAGCGGTCAGCAGGCCAAGGTCTTCGTAGCTACGGGCGGTTTTCGGGTGGTAGTTGCCAGTGCCAATGTGGGTGTAGCGCCGTAGCCCGTCAGAGTCACGGCGCACGACCATCGACAACTTGCAGTGGGTCTTTAATCCCACAAGGCCGTAGACCACGTGCACGCCGGCTTGCTCCAACGTTCGAGCCCACGTGATGTTGGCTTCTTCATCAAATCGCGCTTTGATTTCGACAACAGCGAGAACTTGCTTGCCCGCTTCAGCAGCTTCAACCAGTGCATCCACGATGGGGGAGTCACCGCTGGTTCGGTACAACGTTTGCTTGATCGCCAACACTTTGGGGTCTGCAGCTGCTTGCTCCAAAAAGCGTTGAACGCTGGTGGCGAATGAGTCGTAGGGGTGGTGCAACAAGATGTCGCGATGACGCATTGCGCCAATGACGTCAGGTGGTGACGACGTTTCCACCTCGGCCAGCATCGGATGGGTCTTAGGCAAAAACGTGGCAAACTTGAGGTCTTCGCGGGGCAGGGCCGCGATGGCTTGCAGGCCCGACAAGTCCAGTGGCCCTTGAACTGAAAAGACTTCGTCTTGGGTGACTTGCAACTCGCGCATGAGCAGGTCCAGGACGTAGGGCTCAATAGTGTCTTCGACCTCTAGGCGCACTGGTGGGCCAAATCGGCGACGCGTGAGCTCGCGTTCGAGAGCATCCAGCAGGTTTTCGGCGTCATCTTCTTCCACTTCCACGTCTTCGTTGCGAGTAACCCGGAAGCTGTGGTGTTGAAGAATGTCCATGCCGGGGAAGAGGTCTTGCAAGTGCGCAGCAATGACATCTTCGAGAGGCACGAAGCGGTTAGGACTTACCTGCAAAAATCGCGGTAGCAGTGGGGGAACCTTCACGCGCGCGAAGAGTTCATTTTCTGAGGATGGATTGCGAACCACCACGGCAAGGTTGAGCGAAAGACCCGAGATGTAGGGAAAGGGGTGAGCCGGGTCAACGGCCAGCGGGGTGAGGACAGGAAAGATCTCTGTGCGGAAAAGGTCCGTGGTTGCATCTGCCTCGTCGATGGTCAGGTCGGCCCATCGTGGAATTTCAATTCCTTCATCAAGCAGTCCAGCGACGACTTGATGATGGAAGCAATCTGATTGACGATCCACGAGTTTGCGGGTTTGATCCAAGATGTTGCCAAGCACTGCGCGCGGTTGTTGCCCGCTGGCGGACTTGACCGCGATGCCGGTAGCCATGCGCCGCTTGAGGCCGGCCACTCGCACCATAAAGAATTCATCGAGGTTGCTCGAAAAGATGGCGAGGAATCGAGCGCGTTCCAACAGTGGAATGGTTGGGTCTTCAGCCAATTCCAGGACGCGCTCGTTAAAGGCCAGCCAGGAACTCTCGCGACCAAGAAACCGTTCCGCAGGCAGGGGTGTGACCTCGGTAGAAGCCTGAGATCCGGTGGTGGTCACCCCACTATGGTGCCCGATAGGTCAGGGGCGCGAAACATCACGTCGGTGTCCCAGTGGGTAAAGCCCAGGGATGCGTAGAGTTTGTGGGCGGAATGGTTGTCGGCTTCGACATACAGCATCGCCTCGGGCAGTCCCAGGCTGCGCAGGTACCGCAGCCCGATCAGCGCGAGTGCGCGTCCAAGTCCGCGCCCGGCGACATCTGGCAATACCCCGATCACATAAATCTCCCCGATGGGATCGTGACCATGACTGTGATGAGCGTGCTGAGCTTCGTCATGGTGTTCGTGGCTGATAAGTCCGCCGTGAACTTTGGTCCAATGGAAGCCGACCATCCGATTGGCATCGTCTACTGCGACGAAAAAACCTTCAGGGTCAAACCACGATTCGTTCATTCGCGTAGTGAGCGCGGCCAGATCCCAAGCACCTTGCTCGGGGTGGTTAGCGAACGCAGCACTGTTGACTGTGAGCCATTGAGCTGCGTCTTGCCCGGAGACAAAGGTGCGCACCGAGATGTGCGGGGGGAGTTCAGGTTCGGGCAGTGGAGCAAACAGCGATCTACGCATTTGAACCAGCGAACGCATGCGGGTAAAGCCCATGCTGGTGGCCAGAGCCATGGCCGCGGAGTTTTCGCCATGGGCCCACAGCCGCAACCGAGCATCGGGAGTTTCGGACTGCACTCGGGTGACTAAAGCGGTTGCGATTCCCAATCCTCGGGAGTCGGGATCAACACACATCTCCACGCTGGAGCCTTCGACCGAGTCGGTCACGTCAAGGTGGGCATATCCCACGAGCTGTCCGCCCTTGTTCCACGCCATGGCCTGAATGACATCGCTGTCACCGCCGTAGCGCAGGTGCAACATCACGTGCTCAGACAGTGGCCGAACGCCGTCGGCATCGGTCACCTTTTGGATGAGGGCATTGACAGCAGGAACTTCGTCGCCCGCTAGCCGACGGGCAATCGTGAGGTCGAAATCGACGGGGTTCACACGCGTGCGGGGGCGTCGGCGCGCGCGGTGTCTTCTGTGCGGGGGGGCATGACAAAGCGGTAGCCCACGTTGCGCACGGTACCGATGAGTGATTCGTTTTCGGTGCCGAGCTTGGCGCGCAGACGTCGCACGTGTACGTCCACGGTTCGCGTACCACCGAAGTAGTCGTAGCCCCACACTTCCTGCAAAAGCTGAGCGCGGGTGAAAACGCGTCCTGGGTGTTGCGCCAAGTGCTTGAGCAATTCAAATTCCTTGAACGTCAAATC
>JBAXSF010000127.1:0-3790 GCA_037130835.1 Actinomycetes bacterium | reverse complement strand
ATTAACACCGCTGCCCGTTCGGTGTCGGCCGTTGCGTCCTTACTTCCCACAATGCGTGGGTGTTGGGCTAATACTTTGTAGGTGTCATCAGCAATGGCCAACGACGTGCGCGCGGGGATGTCATAGAGCAAGACATTGAGATCCGTGGCATCGGCGACAGCGGTGAAGTGTTGAATCAAGCCGGCCTGCGGAGGCTTGTTGTAATACGGCGTGACCACGAGCAATCCGTTAGCGCCAGCGGCCTGGGCCTGGCGCGAGAGTTCGAGAGTGTGTGCGGTGTCGTTGGTGCCCACGCCGGCCACCACCGTTGCGCGGTCCCCCACGGCTTCGACCACGGCACGAATCAAGGCAGACTTTTCAGCATCAGTGGTCGTGGGTGCTTCGCCGGTAGTGCCGTTGATGACCAGTCCGTCTTGACCCTCATCGATCAACCGCGTCGCCAATGCTTGGGCAGCGTTGAGATCCACTGCGCCCTGGGCATCAAAGGGCGTGACCATGGCGGTCAGCAAACGACCAAACGGCGCGTTGGCTCGGGGGTCTGACATAGAACTCAACCTACCGGTTCATTACGGCGCAACGCGCCCATTGGCAACAAAGGCCGCATGCGTGATGGGCATGAGCTCAGCAAAAACATCCTCGTACTTCTCCGCCACCATCTCGATTTCGCGCTGCGGGTAGGAGGGATACGTGCTGCCCTCGGACTTGCGACGCAACGACAAGAAGTTCATCATCGCGCGGGCGTTCATCGTCACGTAAGCCGAGGAATAGATATTGACCGGCAGGACGGCACGAGCAACTTCGCGGGCCACACCAGCATCAAGCATGCGCTGATACTGGGCGTAAGCGACACCGACGGATTCGCGCACTGCCGAATCCACCGTTTCGTACTGCTCCGGGGTGCCATCGACGAACTCGTAGGCACCAGCCTTACCGATTTGAATGAGCTTGCGCTCTTCGTTAGGCACATAAAAGATCGGGTCGAGGACGCGATAGCGACCGCTTTCTTCGTTGTACGAAGTCATGCGGTGACGCATGTGCTCGCGCCAGACAAAGATCGGGGCCTGCACGTAGAACGTGAACACGGAGTGCTCGAACGGACTGCCGTGACGCTCGCGCATCAAAAAGGAAATTAAACCCTTGGATTCGGAGGCGTCAGAGTCCACGCTGGTCAGCGAGGTTTCACCAACAGTGGAGACGCGGGCAGCAAACACCACATCTGAATCCGATGCGGAATGTTTGACCAATTCCACCGTGACGTCACTGCGGAAAGTGATCTGATCTGATGCCGAACTCACGCGAACTCCCAGTCTTGGCGCCTACTTCAATGATCTACCTACGCCGGGGAAGTGCGTGCCCCAATCCTAGTCGCCAGCCCTTCCAGAGAATGCCAGGTGCCTGCTCAATGTCCGCCTGAGTTGATGGAGCAAGCACTAACCCGCACCCGTGATTGCGGAGTCGGCTCAGGCGGACATCGCAAACGGGACTACAGGCCAAGGAGGGCGTCAATACCGATCGTTAGGCCAGGGGTTGCGCCGACATTGCGTGCTGCCAACAGCACGCCGGGCATAAAGGATTCACGATCCAAGGAGTCGTGGCGAATGGTCAAGGTCTCCCCTACTCCGCCGAGGATGACTTCTTGGTGCGCAACCAATCCACGAATACGCAATGAGTGAATCGGCACTCCATCGACGACCGCACCGCGAGCTCCATCGAGTGCGGTCACTGTTGCGTCGGGAGCTGCCGGTGTACCCGCAGCCGAACGCGCTTGGCCAATGCCGATGGCTGTTTGGCGAGCAGTGCCAGATGGTGCATCAGCCTTATCGGGGTGATGCAACTCGATGATTTCAACGGACTCAAAGTACGGCGCGGCCTGTGCCGAAAAGTTCATCATCAACACTGCGCCGATACCAAAGTTGGGGGCGATCAAGCAGGCGGTGTTTGGGCTAGCAGTCAACCAGGTGCGCACTTGGTTGTAGCGAGCCTCATCGAAACCGGTGGTGCCGACCACCGTGTGATACCCCTGCGCAATGCAGAACTCAAGGTTGGCCATGACCGCGTCCGGGTGGGTGAATTCGATAACCACGTCGGGCTTGGCATCGACCAAGGACGCCACGGTGTCGGGCAGATCAATAGCTGCCACCAACTCGAGGTCATCGGCGGCTTGCACAGCAGCCATGGCCTGAGCACCCATGCGCCCAGAGGCACCAACAACAGCAACGCGAGTCATGTTTCCTCCTTGAGGACACCCAATCTAGTCGCAGCATCGGGCAGAACGGCTTAAGAAACGGCGCGCCGCAACTGAGCAACCGAATCAAAGGGGCCAACCGCAGCGATGCTCAAGGGTGCATCGAGCACCTGGGCGGCGAGGTCGGCCACATCCTTGACCGTCACCGCGTCAATGCGACGCAAGAGTTCGTCAACGGATTTTAGTTCGCCGTAGACCAATTCGGCCCGCCCGATACGTGACATGCGCGAACCAGAATCTTCCAAACTCAACACCATGCCGCCACGCACTTGACCCTTGTTGCGATCAAGTTCGTCTTGGGTCACGCCGTTGGCCTTGATCAGATCAAGCTGTTGGCGACAAATCTCAACGACATCGTCAAAACGCTTAGGCGGGCAACCGGCATAGACGCCGAAGGCTCCCGCATCAGCGAACGACTGGTTGTAGCTGTACACCGAATACGCCAGGCCGCGCTTTTCGCGCACTTCCTGGAACAACCGACTCGACATCCCCCCACCCAACACCGCGTTGAGCACGTTCATGGCGTACCGGCGATCATCGGACTGGTTGATGCTGGGAACACCGAGGACAACGTTGACTTGTTCGCTATCGCGCTTGATCAAACGAGCCCCAGGCTTGCCGGGCTTGATCAAACCGCTGGCCCGCGGACCGGATGGACGGGCATCGCCCTCGAGCATCCCGCTACCAGCCAAAGCCTTCTTGATCTGGCGAACCACGGTGGCGTGATCAAGGTTGCCCGCAGCGGCAAAAACCATGTCTTGGGGCAAGTAGCGACGCTTGTAGTAACCGTGCACCACTCGGCGGGACATATTCGTGATGGATTCCAGTGAACCGATGATGGGCCGGCCGACCGGGGTATCCCCCAACAGCGCACTAGCGAATTCATCGTGAACCAAGTCCGACGCATCGTCGTCGCGCATGGCCATCTCTTCGAGGACCACATTGCGTTCACCATCGACATCAGCGGTACGCACCAAAGACGAGGTCATCATGTCGGTGATGACCTCAATGGCCATCGGCAAGTTGGTATCGAGGACGCGAGCATAAAAACAGGTCAGCTCTTTGGCCGTGAACGCATTCATTTCGCCGCCAACAGATTCCACCGATGACGAGATGTCTAATGCCGAACGAGAATCCGTGCCCTTGAACAACAAGTGCTCAAGGAAGTGTGAAGCGCCGGCTTGGATCGGGGTTTCGTCACGCGAACCCACGCCCACCCAGACTCCAAAAGCAGCCGAGCGAACGTCGGGCATGGCCTCTGTGATGATGCGAATTCCACCGGGAAGGACCGTACGGCGCACGGAACCACCGGCACCTTTGAGCAAGGTGACGGTGGTACCGGGTGTTTGTTCGTAGGCGGGCTTAACCACTGTTAGGCGTCGGCCGACTCAGTTGCTGCCGCTTCGTCGAGAACAGGGATCAACGAAAGCTTTCCGCGATCATCGATCTCAGCGATTTCGACTTGCACCTTCTGGCCGATCTTCAGGACGTCTTCGACGTTCTCCACGCGCTTGCCGCCAACGATCTTGCGGATTTGCGAGATGT
>JBAXSF010000126.1:0-3825 GCA_037130835.1 Actinomycetes bacterium | reverse complement strand
AATCAGCGACATCAACATTCACTCCACGCCATCCGGCAGCGGTCAAGGATTCATCAGCGGTCAGCATCTCCATCAACGGCGTGAACGCATCGCCCTCGAGGACCGATGACAGGTCCATCACCACATGGAACTCACTGGTGTCGGCAGAAATAAGGGCATTACGTGCAGCCGACCAACCAGTACTGGTCAATGGTGCGTCAACGTGAAACTCCTCGATGCGACCGGGATGGGCTTTGGCCAGTTCGTGCACCACGACCCCAGCGCCGTCAACATTGCCCAGATCCAAAGCCACAATGACGGCGTCCGAAGGGGCATGGTCAAGCAGCGCCTGAATACACGTGCGGGTGTCATCAGGCCAGCCATCAATAACAAGGGCAATTCCCAGAGCGCGGGTAGCGGAAGCGCGGCTGTTATCGGGAAGCCCGCCCACATTCGGTACCGAATCAAAAGGAGGGGCTGGCGTCAACGTAAAACCATCAGCGGTGTCGAGCACCATCCATCCAGCCGAACGAATGTCAGCACGCAGTTGATCAGACAACGCGAAGTCTTTATCGGCTCGCGCTTGTTGGCGCTGTTCAGCAAGCGCTACTAGCTCGGCAGGTGCAGTCACGACAGGTGAACCCATGCACGCGCTTGAGTCAAGACCTTTTGTCCTTCGCTGGTCACTGTCAAGTCGATACGCACGCGCGAATCTCCCTCCAGCTCAAGAATTTTTCCCGTGATCTCGACAGTGGTTCCGGTATCGGTGTCGGGGACGACGACGGGCTTGGTAAAGCGCACGCCGTAATCACTGAGTGCACCGGGATCGCCAGCCCACTGGGTCAGGTAACGCGCACCCAAGGCCATCGTCAAGTTGCCGTGGGCAATCACATCGGGCAAGCCCACTTCTACGGCATGACGTTGGCTCCAGTGGATGACATTGAAGTCCCCCGAAGCCCCCGCGTAGCGGATCAGCGTTTCTCGCGTCACGACAAAGGTGTGAGCCGGGAGTTCTTGGCCCACTTCGAGGTCGGCAAATACCGGTCGAAGACTCATGCGGAATCCTCCGCGCTTCGTGCCACGAGCAAGGTGTAGGACGTGACGGCATGCTCGCCTTGAACGGTGGCAACATCCCCACGAAGAACGATCATGTCGTTGCCGGCCATCGATCGGATGGACTCAACAGTGACCACAACAGTGATCTCATCACCTGCGCGCAGCGGGCGGTCATAAACAAAACGTTGGTCACCATGTACAACCCGAGTCCAATCTAGACCCAAAGCTGGATCGTGAACAACGGCGTATGCAGCCTCAAGGGTGACGATGGTGGCAAAAGTCGGTGGCGCGATCACATCTGGATAGCCCAAGGCCAAAGCGGCTTCAACATCTCGGTATGCGGGACTGTCATCGCCAACGACATCAGCAAACTCAGCGATTTTCGCGCGCGACACTACATAGGGTTGCGTAGCGGGATAAACGCGACCAATGAACCCGGTATCTAACGGCATCGCGGTCCTTTAAGAACTATTTAGCGAGTTTCGCGGTGCGCAGTGTGAGCGTTGCAACGTGGGCAGTGCTTCTTGACCTCGAGGCGGTCAGGATCGTTACGACGGTTCTTCTTCGTGATGTAGTTACGTTCCTTGCACTCAACGCATGCGAGCGTGATCTTGGGACGGACATCGCTCTTGGCCATGATCGAGCCTTTCAGTTAAGTGGACTCGCAGAGGGGGCTGCGAGGTGGAACTTATCGTGCTGGTGCCGGACGGCTAGAAAACAACCGTACAGCGGTGGTAGCGAGGGCCGGACTTGAACCGGCGACACAGCGATTATGAGCCGCTTGCTCTACCAGGCTGAGCTACCCCGCCGAGGTCCGGCACTTGAGGAAAAAGTTCCGGTATTACGAGCCCCCATACGGAATCGAACCGTAGACCTTCTCCTTACCATGGAGACGCTCTGCCGACTGAGCTAAAGGGGCGACAGCCGTGAAAGGCTACCTGAAGACACCTGAGCGGTGAAAACCTGCCCTCGCTCTACCGGCCATTTGACGGTACTAGTAGTACAAGGGCTCAGCCTTCGTGGTGAAATCAGTCCATGAGTTGGAAATCAAGCGCCATCCAGGACCTGTCCGGCAAGACTGTGGTGATCACCGGGGCCAACAGCGGATTGGGCCTAGCCAGTTCCCATGCCTTAGCTGCCAAGGGCGCCCACGTGATCATGACCGCGCGCGATGAACAGCGGGGCTGGGCAGCAAAGGCCACCATCGAGCACGCAATTCCCGGGGCATCGGTGGAAGTCCGGCGACTCGACACCTCGTCCTTGGATTCAGTTCGATCCTTCGCCAAGGATTTCTCTGGGCCACTGGACATCTTGCTTAATAACGCCGGCATCATGGCGATCCCCTTTAGCCAGTCAGTTGACGGCTACGAAATGCACTTAGCCACGAACCACCTCGGCCACTTTGCGCTCACCGCTTCGTTGCTCGAATCTTTGAAGGCTGCACCGGCTGCGCGCGTGGTGACGATTTCCAGTGTTGCGGGGAAGCAAACCGCGATGAGTTTTGATGACATCACCACTGAGACTGGCTATGAAAAGTGGTCGGCCTATGCGCGGTCCAAGCTAGCGAATTTGTTGTTCACCGCCGAACTGGACCGAAAACTGCGTGATGTCGGGTCCACCATTAGCGCGCTAGCTGCGCATCCAGGCTTGTCCGACACGAACTTGTTTCCTGACGACTCGGGACGAATGGGTGGGATCGTCAAGCGGCTTGCTCAATCTGCTGATGCTGGCGCGCTGCCACAACTTTTTGCCGCGACCTCGCCCACTGCACAATCCGGGCAGTACTACGGGCCATCATTTGCGGAATTTCGTGGCGGACCCAAGCTGCTGAAGATGCCAACGGTCGCAGTTAGTGTGGAAGAAGCACAAAAACTCTGGGCCCAGTCTGTTGATGTTACGGGCCTTGACTTCTCTTTCTAATATTTCCTAACCATCCCTGTACTCAAGGAGTCTGATGCCGACAGCCGGACAGCAATGGACGGCTGGCCTGGCCCAGTGGGGAATCCCCGACGACATCATCAAACAAGCACCGCAGTCCCCCTGGATTCATCCACCCGCGCTCTTTGAAATTCCCGAGGAGATCGAGGATTCGCCGTCCCACCAACGCGCCCGCGAGGCATTGAGTGAGAACGGGTCGGTTATCGATGTGGGATGTGGCGGGGGGATGGCAACGTTTGCGATTGCACCACCGGCAGCACGAGTCACCGGCATAGATCACCAGTCATCGATGCTCGACTTGTACGCCCGCGAAGCTGCGCAACGAGGCTTGATGCACACCGAAGTTCTTGGGGACTGGCCAGATGTCGCCAACCAGGTGGAACGATCCGATGTCGTGGTGTGCCACAACGTCGCCTACAACATTTCCGAGATTGTGCCGTTTATCCAAGCCCTCAATGACCACGCGCTTTCACGAGTAGTCATAGAAATTCCGACGGAACACCCACTAGCTCCCATGCGGGGCTTGTGGAAGCACTTTTGGGATCTTGAACGGCCGGCGGGACCTACCGCGCTGACGTTGTTCGATGTCATCAGCGAATCCGGATTCCCAGCACGCAGCGAACAGCGGGAGGCGCCAGCCCGCGAACCCGTGGACTTTGATCAACACGTGGAATTCACCAGCGTTCGGCTGTGTCTAGGCCCGGAGCGTCGTCGCGAAGTTGCTGAGTTCTTACGAGCACACCCAGCCGCACCCACTCGCACCGTCGCCACCATCTGGTGGGACACAGCGTCCTAGGAGCAAGGCCGGGCAATCAAAGCCGGGCAAGCAAGAGGGGCCGTCACGCGTGTGAC
>JBAXSF010000125.1:0-3914 GCA_037130835.1 Actinomycetes bacterium | reverse complement strand
GTGTTGGGCGATGATGAAGACAAGAAGGCTGACGGACCCTCTAACTACCTCCGCATTGATCACCTTGATGGAACGTTTTCGTACTACGCACATATTCAAAAAGATGGGGTGATTCCCAAGGTTGGTGACCCCGTGGCGCGCGGCCAGTTGGTGGCGCTGAGTGGAAACGTTGGTCGAAGTTGCGGTCCGCACCTGCACTTCCAGATCAGCAAGTACTCAGCTGCGAACGTCTATGGCCAGACTGCGCCGATGAGATTTCTTGTCAAAGACATCAACGATGTGGTCTTGGAGAGGTATCTGCCAATTGAAGGTAACCGCCTCACCGCCATCGCAATTCCCTAGCCCAAGGCACGCTCAGGCGGGCGCAACTGGGTGAAACGCTCGATATATATATAGGGGTAAACCGCGCGCTTTGTGTCCACAGTGCCCTATTTTGATCTCAGTAAACACCGGTGGTCACCTCATCTGGGTGGGTATCCAGCAGCGAGCCACCCGATCTAGGAGTACAGCAAATGTCCGAAGAGACCAGTAATTCATCAACCGGCATGGGTTCTAGTGACTCAACTGCAGCCAAGCCAGCAAAGACGGGCCTGAGCCGCGGGCTCCTCATCGGTGGGCTCGTGGCCATTGTGGTGATCGCTGGTGTGGTTGTCTCGACCAACAGCTCTGATGCGCCGCGGTCGGGAACGGCATCGTGCGCCACGACATCAGTTGATTGTGAAATCGGTGACATCGGTCCCGGTGGCGGCAGGGTGTTCTCGCTGGGCGGCACCACTTCGCCAGCAGACTGCAGCGGTGGGGCTGTCTGTCTTGAAGTAGGGCCGCTAGCCTGGCAAGAGGCGCGCACAATCGCCACCTCAACTGACCTGTACGGCAACTGGTCCACGGCGACATCAACTGTTGCAGCGTTTGGCACGACTACAGCAGCTGCTGGACAGAGGCGGTTACCTACTGTCGATGAGCTGAAAACTCTGGCGAATTTGTCAGCCACCGAGCAGGCCAATGTAAACGGTTTTCGGGACACAACCTCGGCCTATTGGACCTCGTCAACGTCAGGCAACGACGCCTACGTGGTTAGCGACAGCAATCCAAATTTGGGCAGGAAGAGCAAGACAGCCTCGTACTATTCCCGCCCGATCCACCCCTTCTAAGCCCTCTGGCCTGGCCAGGACGGGTGAAATCGCCTTGGTCAGGACCGGTCAGACAAGCACTGGTGCCTACCAACGGGTAGGTTAAGGGGGAATTCCACACGCATAAGGTGCATCCGAGCGCCTGGGGTTGCTGTGCTTGATTACTTGGAGTGATCGTGGGTTTTCTTTCCCGCTGGGCCGTTCTCAATCCTAAAAAGGCCATTGGTATCTGGCTGTTGTTGATGGTCATCGTCTTTGGCCTGTCCGCACAGCTTAAGGCCGGATTCAACGACTCGTTTTCGCTGCCCGACACTCCCAGCGCTAAAGCCCAAGAGATCTTGGCTAAGGACTTTCCCAGCCAGGCCGACACCAGCACCTCATCGGCCACGATCGTTTTTGGCGTAAAAGAAGGCTCCATCGCCAGCAAAGCCAACGTTGCCAAGATCAATGCTGTTTTAGCCAAGATGCGCAAGAATAAGAGCATCGTCTCGGCGACCTCACCCTTTGAAGCGCCAGCTGGTCAAGCCGGTGCACCGCAGTCGCGTCAAGCTGGATCAACCGGACCGACCAAGGCTGCCCCTGGGGGAGCGCCGACCGGTTTCAACCCAGCAGGAACCGCCGGAGCATTCCTTTCACCCGTAAGTAAGGACGGCACGGTGGCCAAGGCAGCGGTCGTGATCAAGACCGACGATGGCAAAGCTAATAAAGAAGACTTGAAATCGATCTTCGCCACTATCAAGAAGGCAAACACAGCCACCTTTGAAGTAGGCGCATCTGGGCGAGTCTTTGATTTCGTTCAAGGTGATCCGCCCAAGTCCGAAGGCATCGGCATTGTCGTGGCTTTGGTGATCATGGCCTTGATGTTTGGCGCAGTGGTAGCCGCCGGATTGCCGATCATCACCGCAGTTTTTGGCCTAGCAACCGGTTTGGCCGCAGTGACGATGTTCACCGGCTTTGCCGACATCCCCACCTTTGCTCCCACGCTTGCCTCGCTAATCGGTTTGGGAGTGGGCATCGACTACTCACTCTTTGTCATCAACCGTTTCAAGGTGGCTATCGACTCTGGTCGTGAACCACGCGCTGCCGCGATTGAGTCGGTCAACACCTCTGGTCGCGCAGTGCTGTTCGCCGGTACGACAGTGATCGTTGCGTTGGCTGGTTTGTTTGTGCTGGGCATCGGCTTCGTCAATGGGCTGGCCATTGCCTCCATGCTCACGGTGTTGTTCGTGATGCTCAGTGCTTTGTGGTTGCTGCCCGCTTTGATTTCACAGTTTGGTCGCAAGACCTTTGCCTTGAAACTTCCCTGGGCTCGCACCGTCAAGGTTCACCCCAAGGGCACCTTGTTCGCTCGCTACGGACAGTGGATCCAAGGGCGATCCATCCTGCTCGTGGTTGGATCGTTGGTCGCGATGGTCGTTATTGCCATCCCGACGCTGTCGTTGCAGCAAGGCTTCGCCGATGCAGGTGGCAAGAAGCCTGGCACGCCATCGCGGATTGGGTACGACTTGCTGGCCCGTGGATTCGGCGCTGGAATCGGTAGCCCCTACATCGTGGTGGCTACCTTGCCCAAGGCTGGCGACCTCGCCTCTGCTGCCAAGCTGGCAACGGCCCTGCAAAAGGCCGACAACGTTGCCGGCGCGACCAATGCGGTGCCTAACAATGTAAAGAATCCGAATAAGGCCACCTCGGTCATCTACACCGTCTTCCCCAAGAGCTCACCGCAATCAGAAGAGACGGCCAAGTTGCTCGACACCTTGCGTGAGGATGTCATTCCTCCTGTTGAACAAAAGACTGGGATCAAGGCGTACGTGGGTGGAGCCAAGGCCACCGTCACCGACTTCGGCGGCGTGCTCTCGGACGCCTTGCCGCTGTTCCTGGTTATCGTGATCGGATTGGGCATCGTGGCATTGGGAATCTTGTTCCGCTCCATTTTGGTTCCCGTGATCGGTGCGTTGGCAAGTTTGCTGAGCTTTGGCGCAGCTCTCGGTGTTTCGGTGGCTATCTTCCAGTGGGGTTGGTTCAAGGACGCCTTTGCTATTGAAGCCACCGGACCGATCGCACCGTTTGTTCCCGTGTTCTTATTCGCCATCTTGTTTGGTTTGTCGATGGACTACCAGGTCTTCTTGGTCTCACGAATGCAAGAAGAGTGGGCGCACAGCAAGGATCACGCGCGTTCGATTCGACGCGGAATGGCCGGTTCTGGTCGAGTCGTCGCAGCAGCGGCGGCAATCATGGCCAGCGTGTTCTTTGGCTTCATCCTCGGCGATGACGCCACCATCAAACTGTTCGGTTTGAGCTTGGGAGTCGCGGTCCTGCTGGATGCATTCGTGGTGCGCTTGATTCTGGTGCCCTCGCTGATGAGCCTGATTGGTCAGTCCGTGTGGTGGCTGCCGGCCTGGTTGGATCGGATCATTCCGCACTTGGTCATTGAAACCGAAGAAGAATTCGAAGCCGAATCTGCGCTGCTCGAAGACGTCCCCGCGGCCAGCGCGCAGGTCTAGGCACCTGCGAGTGGTTTCAGCGGGGGATTCACCGGCGCGTACCCTGTAGTCATGTCGGCACGCACGTATGAGGTTCGCACCTACGGGTGCCAGATGAACGTGCACGACTCCGAACGCCTCTCCGGTTTGCTCGAAGACGCGGGGTATGTGCGCGCGGACGAATCGGTCACGGCCGACGTGGTCGTCTTTAATACCTGCGCTGTACGCGAGAACGCCGACAACCGGCTCTACGGCAACTTAGGTCAGCTCGTGCCGGCCAAGAAGGCCAACCCGGATATGCAAA
>JBAXSF010000124.1:0-3969 GCA_037130835.1 Actinomycetes bacterium | reverse complement strand
TCGCTGTCGTCTATCAGATCAAGGCGAATCACTAAGACCTGCCGTCGACGTCCGCGAGCGGAATCGGCGAGCAAGCTGATGACCAAACTGTTGCCGGGATAAAAACCCAGCGAGTGCGGGATCGCATCAAGGACATCACGCGGACTGGTCAGCGTGATGACAGCGGGAACTTCAACAGATTCTGCAGACATTGCGCCACAGTGACGCCGCGATCAGACCAACGAAACTAGCTCAGGGCTACCTGGGGATGGGCGGACATGTGGAAATCAACCCTCGTGGTCGAAGCGCACCAACCGGTCCGCCGAATCAAACAGTGACGAGGTCGTCAGGCGAGCCACAATCACTGATGACAGCGTTGCGGCTGCCAACAACATGTACATGACGACGATTTGATAGCGGATCGCATCAAAAGGAGAGACGCCAGCCAAAATTAAGCCGGTCATTGCTCCAGGCAGCGCGATCAAACCCACCACTTTGGTGGTGTCAATGGCTGGAATCAACGCGGTTCGTACGCCCTCGCGCAAGTACGGGGCAAACGCGGCTGCACCAGTCATTCCCAGCGACAACCGCGCCTCAATGGCCGGTCGCTGCTCGATCGCGGTCTTAGCAATAGCACGCATCGTGAGGGCCGTGGCAGACATGGCGGCGCTGACCACCATTCCACCGACTGGAACGACAACGATGGGCTCTGCTTTAACCACTCCAAGCGCCAAGAGAATTCCTAAAGTCAACAGTGTTCCGAGTCCGACCGCGATCCATGCTGACACGCGAGCTGTGGGCAAACCTTGAGCGCGACCAGCGGCTACAAAGCCCGCAAGTACCACCATCCCTACGACCCAAGCCGCTGAACCCCACAATCCGGCATGAGCAAACAACACCGTCAGGAGTGCGCCCACGGCAAGCAACTGGACGAAAGCGCGAGTGCCCGCCCATACGAGGTCTCTGGTGACGCCCAATCGTTGGTACAGCGCCAAACTCGCGGCCAGCAGCACCAAAACAACTGAGGTAGCAACGCCAGCCCAATCAGGAATTTGCGCAGTGGTATTCACGACAAATACCGCACTTGTTCAGGCGACCCACGCTCCACCAAGCGACCTTTTTCTAAAACCAGAACAAAATCAGCAACACCTTGAACCCGATCTAGGTCGTGGCTGACCAGGACCACTGTCAGCCCCGATGCAGCAAGGGTTCGAATCACGAGGTCAACCGCTGATGCCGATGCATCATCGAGCGAGCTGGTGGGCTCATC
Source organism: Actinomycetes bacterium (assembly GCA_037130835.1). GTDB lineage: Bacteria > Actinomycetota > Actinomycetes > UBA12327 > UBA12327 > AcAMD-2. The sequence continues at coordinate 2,720 of JBAXSF010000124.1, read as the reverse complement.
GAGTAACAACACTTCTGGATCAACGGTGAGGGCGCGAGCTAACGCAAGCCGTTGGCGCTCGCCACCAGACATGGTGACTGTTTCCCGGTCAAGGTCAACATCAGCCAAGGCAACCTGCGCCAGCAGTTCCAAGGCGCGATCCTGAGTCAACTCAGGGGCCGCAATCCGCAATTCTTCTAACACCGTCGCAGCGAGCATCACCGGCGTCTGCGCAACCAAGCTCACGCGCTTGCGCAATTGATGCACGTTTACCGAGTCAATCGGCTCGCCCTTGAATCGAATAGTTCCAGAGGTGGGATCTTCGAGCCGGTTGAACAACCGCAACATGGTTGATTTGCCCGCCCCACTGTCGCCGATGATGGCCGTGACTGCGCCAGCATGAATGTGGTCCGAAACGCCATCCAAGATTCGTCGCCCATCGCGTTCAAGGACCACGGATTCAAAGGAAAAGGCTTCACTCACCCACGTAGCATCGCACGTGTGGCCCATGTACCGAGGGCTTTAGTCATCTACGAGTCGCTCGACGCCTTTTCTAAGGTGCGCTTGGACGCACCCAGGATCACGCGCACAATTAAACCGATAAAGACCAGGTCAAGGATGACTTGTGCACTGGCCAACAGCCGGCCAAGGTCGCTGGTCGGTGTGATGTCGCCAAATCCAACAGTGCCAAAGGTGACCACGGTGAAGTACAGGCTGCCGACGCGCGTGAGGGGTTCGGAGAAGTTACCTGGGTCGCTAGCACTCAGCGAGAGATAGATCCCAGCGAACAAGACGAGGAACAGGGCCAGTGCAAAGGCCAGCACTTCAATAGCGCGCAGTTCAGGAATGTCGGCTGTTCGAATGCGCTTGACCTGCCACCCCAAGACCACCACGAAGAGCGCGATGCCCACGATCAGTTGAACCCATGTGCCAAGGTCAGATGCCGTGAAGTCGGGAATGATGAAGTACACGGCAAGGACAGCAGCAAAGAATGCCAGGGCACGCAGGGTCGACAGTGCAAGTTGGCGTCGCAGTTCCTTGGGCTCTAATTCAGCGATGGCTCGAGGACTCACCGCGTCCGCCTCCCTTGTGCCTGAAATCCGATCAACATCATTTAATCGTGCGATGGGCCATCTTCTCATGAGTTAGGCGCCGAAGGGTCAGGTTTACACCGGTTTAGGAAGGATCGGTGTGGTGGTGAACAAGGCGCCAACCGTGCGGTTCACGACGAAAGATGTTGGTAGCGCGATGGGTGAGGTTTACCTTCTCACCGTTGATCACATGGTCAATTCCATGCTCAACGCAGACCGTGTATCCCAAGTCTGCACCTTCAACGAAGATCACGTCGGTGTCCTCAATACGCCCACCCAAATGCATGGCCGCTGACCTTCCAAACTCTTGCGCCACCGCGGCTCCACCGGTGATGAAGCCGCCGAATGGTCCCGCGTAACTGGCGTCGTCGCCCGTTGACCACACTGCCTGTATGGGCCCAGCATCACCGGTCAACATGACGTTCAGTGCGTCATACAGTGCCTCATGAGCTGAAGCAAGCGGGGCATCAGTCACGGTTGGCTCCTTGAGATTGACTATGAATGATTAGGCAGTCTGGTACAGCGTCAGGTCGGCGAGGTGCTCTTGGGGTGCTGTTTGAAAACCACCCTCAACACCATCGAGTGCAGGCATCAATCGATTCATGACGAAAGCCTCAAAGGCTTCTCTGGATTCCCAGATCGCACTGATCAACCAACCCCCGTCGCACGGACCTGCAGCGCTGGTCAGTTGCCCTTCGGGTAAAAGGCCATCGGGGTGAACAGCATTGAGCACCACCGCATACTGCTCGGACGTGCCACCCTTGTAAAAGTGCGTCATGAGAAATGGCACGGCAGCCTCCCTCTACATCACAGTGCATCCGTGGTGCCAAGCACACGCTTAGCACCCCTACCGCGTGAGTGATTAACTGCAGCCAGAGGTGCTTCCGCAGCCTTCGCAGGCGTAGCACGACCCTGATGGGCGCATCTTGATGCCACAGGTGAAGCACATCGGAGCATCCGAGGCCTTACCGGTGATGCGTTCCATCAATTCGGCTGAGGAGTGCACTTCGCTGATTGGTGCTGGCTTGATCTCGACGACCGGAGCTGACTGCGACAACGACTGCACTTCAACATCAGCAACGCCAGTGTCAGCTGCGGTTTCGAGTTCGGTAGCCGTGTACACACCGGTCTCGAGTTGACGCGTTCGCTCATCAGCTGAGTAAATGCCCAAAGCTGAGCGAGCCTCGAAGCTCAGGAAGTCCAAGGCCAAGCGACGGAAGATGTAGTCCATCACCGATTGCGCCATGCGGATGTCAGCGTCGTCGGTCAAACCGGCGGGCTCAAAGCGCATGTTGAGGAACTTGTCGATGTAGGCCTCGAGCGGAACGCCGTATTGCAGCCCGATGGAGATCGCGATCGAGTAGGCATCCATCACACCAGCAAGCGTGGAACCCTGCTTGCTCATCTTGATGAAGACTTCACCCAACGAACCATCGTCGTAGGCACCAGCGGTCATGTAACCCTCAGCACCACCCACGGTGAACGAGACGGTGCGTGAGGCACGCGACTTCGGCAAGCGACGACGTGTGGGGCGTGACTCGACAACAATCGTTTCGGTTTCGGCAACAGCCGGCTTGGCCTTGCCATCCGAGAGCGGCTGACCGACCTTGCAGTTGTCGCGGTAGATCGCCAAGGCCTTGATGCCCAGCT
>JBAXSF010000123.1:0-4001 GCA_037130835.1 Actinomycetes bacterium | reverse complement strand
CCGCTGATGCTCCTGCAGAAGCAGCTCCTGCAGAAGCAGAAGCAGCTCCTGCAGCAGAAGCAGCTCCCGAAGCAGAAGCAGCTCCCGCAGCTGCTGAGGCAGCCACCACTAGCGAAGCCTGATTCGCACCTTTACCTGACCGTTTACGAACAAGGGATGTAGCGCACTCATGGGAAATTTCAGCGCCGCTGAAGTAAAGAAGCTCCGTGACCTCACGGGCGCCGGCATGATGGATTGTAAGAAGGCCCTCGAAGAAACAGATGGCGATTACGATGCCGCCGTTGAAGTATTGCGCATCAAGGGTGCCGCAAAGGCAGCCAAGCGTGGTGCAGAGCGTGAAGCAACCAACGGGTTGGTTGCGGCCGCTGATGGCGCGATGATCGAACTCAACTGCGAGACCGACTTCGTCGCAAAGAACGACGATTTCAAGACTCTTGCTGACGCGATTGTTACGGCTGCTGCCGCTAACAAGACCGCTGATGTGGAGACCTTGATGAGCACGGCGATGGCTGATGGCCGCACCGTTGCTGCCGGTATCGAAGCCCTCAACGCCATCATCGGCGAGAAGATCGAAATCGGAAATGTCATCGTCCTCGACGGAACAGTGACCGCCTACATGCACCAGCGTTCGGCTGACCTGCCGGCCCAGGTCGGCGTCTTGGTGGCTTTCGATGGTGATGAGGCAGTGGCTCGGGCCACCGCCATGCAAATCGCGGCCATGCGCCCCCAATACGTCAACCGCGAAGACATCCCCGCCGAGGCCGTGGAGTCCGAGCGTCGTATCGCCGAAGCCACGGCTCGCGAAGAGGGCAAGCCTGAAGCTGCTTTGGAAAAGATCGTCGAAGGTCGCGTCAATGGCTTCTACAAGGAAGTCGTTTTGCTGGAGCAGTCCTCTGTTCAAGACAGCAAGAAGACGGTCCGGGCTGTCCTTACCGAAGCCAACACCACGGTATCTCGCTTTGCTCGCTTTGAGGTAGGAGCTTAAGTTTTATGGCCACACCCACTGGCGGTTACCGCCGCGTCATGCTGAAGCTTTCAGGGGAAGTCTTTGGTGGTGGCAGTTTGGGTGTTGACCCTGACGTCGTCCAGCTCGTCGCCAAGCAAATTGCTGAAGTGGCGAATACCGGCGTGCAGGTTGCCGTAGTCATCGGGGGTGGCAACTTCTTCCGCGGTGCGGAGCTGAGCCAGCGCGGGATGGATCGCTCTCGAGCAGACTACATAGGCATGCTCGGTACGGTCATGAACAGCCTTGCCCTTCAAGATTTCTTAGAGAAGGAAGGCGTTGGCACTCGCGTGCAAACTGCGATCGCCATGGGTCAAGTCGCTGAACCTTATGTTCCGCGTCGGGCCATCCGGCACCTCGAAAAGGGCCGCGTAGTCATCTTTGGCGCCGGCTTGGGCGCACCGTTCTTCTCCACGGACACTACGGCCGCTCAGCGCGCTCTAGAGATTGACTGTGAAGTCGTCCTGATGGCCAAGAGCGTGGATGGTGTCTACGACAGCGATCCTCGGACGAATCCCGATGCCCAGCGCTTTAGTTACATCGAATATCGCGATGTGTTGGGCCGAGGTCTGAAGGTCGCGGATGCAACCGCATTTAGTTTGTGCATGGACAACGATCTGCCGATCATCGTGTTCAACTTGATGGAAGACGGCAACATCGCCAAGGTCATTGCACAAGAGCAGGTAAATGGTGAGAGGATCGGAACACTCGTTTCGGCCGACCACCCCACCACGGTGGCAAGTGCACACACGTCCAGCACGAAGGGGTCATGATGATCGACGAAACCATGCTCGAGGCCGAAGAAAAGATGGAAAAGGCTGTCACGGTTGCTAAGGAAGACTTTGCGACTATCCGCACTGGCCGGGCCAACCCGTCGATGTTCGCCAAGATTGTTGCTGACTACTACGGAACCATGACGCCGCTCAACCAACTTGCCTCTTTCCAGGCGCCGGAAGCTCGCATGGTTCTGGTCACGCCCTTTGACAAGGGCGCGTTGACTGCCATCGAAAAAGCCATTCGCGAATCAGACCTGGGCGCTAACCCCAGCAACGACGGCACCGTTATTCGCGTGGTGTTGCCTGAGTTGACCGAAGACCGCCGCAAGGAATACATCAAGGTGGCCCGCACGAAGGCAGAAGACGCCAAGATTTCGATCCGCAATATTCGTCGTCACGCCAAGGAGATCCTCGACAAGCTGATCAAGGACGGCGAGGCTGGGGAAGATGACGTGCGTCGTGCCGAAAAGCAACTCGATGAATTGACGACCCGCACGGTGGGACACGTCGATGAGATTTTGAAGCACAAGGAAAGCGAACTCCTCGAGGTCTAACGACCCACCGAAGGAGGGCCCGCGATGAGTGCATCGGAGACAACGCAGCGGCCAAGTGCCGGTCGCCCGCTCGGTCGCGCCACGGCTGTTGGTTTGTCGTTGTTCCTCGTGCTGGGGGCATGTTTGTTGCTCCCTGAATACGTCTTCGCCGTCCTGATTTCCATCGGCATCTGTGTGGGGTTGTGGGAGATCCGCACGGCACTAACCCAGGCTGGTTATCTCCTATCGCCTGTTGCCTTGCTCGGTGCTGGACTCATTTTGCCTGCCGTCGCTTATTTCTACGGCGCCGAAGGCTTAATCGCTGGGCTTTTATGCGTCGTTCCCGTGGTCTTGCTGTGGCGGCTTTTGGTGGGTGGCACGAATGCTGTCCGCGATGCGGTGTGTGCTGCCTTTGTTGTGGCATGGATTCCGTTCTTGGCAAGTTTCTTGATCGTCTTGATTCAAGAGGATCAAGGACCGGCCAAGGTATTGACCGCCGTGCTGGTCACTGCCGCCAGCGACACCGGTGGCTACATGGTGGGCGTGTTCATCGGTCGGCACCCGATGGCTCCTTTGGTCAGTCCAAAGAAGTCGTGGGAAGGCTTTGGCGGTTCCCTTGTGGTGAGTTTGATCTTTGCTATCGCGTGTGTTGTTTTTCTCCTTGATGGCCCTTGGTGGGTGGGAGTTGTTCTAGGAATCTTGGCAACATTGTCGGCAACGGTCGGCGACTTGGGGGAGTCCCTGGTCAAACGTGATTTACAGATTAAGGACATGAGCCAAATCCTGCCGGGTCATGGTGGATTGCTTGACCGCGTCGACTCACTATTGGTCACCGTGCCGATGGTCTGGCTCGTCCTTGCAGCATTGCTGACCACGTCATGACCACACCCGGTGAACTTGTTTTCGTAGCCCCCAAGGCCAAACGCCCGCCCCAGCATCTGGCCGACCTTGACCCATCGGAGCGCGCCAATCTTGCTCGTGAATTGAACGTTCCCGCCTTTCGTATTGAGCAAATTGCGCATCACTACTTTGAACGTTTTGAGATTGACCCGGATGTGATGACCGACCTTCCCGCTGCTGATCGCAAGCAATGGATTGAGGCGGTTTTGCCCATGCTGTTGACGCCGGTTCACACGATTACCTGTGATAACGAGACCACGGCTAAGCAGCTCTGGCGTTTGCACGACGGCGTCATGGTCGAGTCGGTGGTGATGCGCTATCCCGAGCGCGCCACGGTCTGTATTTCCTCGCAGGCCGGGTGTGGCATGAACTGTCCGTTTTGCGCTACCGGTCAAGCCGGCCTCACGCGCAACCTGTCCACCGGTGAAATCGTGGACCAAGTGGTGGCAGCAGCTCGCTTGTTACAGGAGGGCGGCGTCGGTGGATCACCGGTGCGCCTAAGCAACGTCGTATTCATGGGCATGGGTGAACCGCTGGCCAACTACAAGGCAGTTGTGGGTGCTTTGCGTCGTCTCACCGATAAGGATTCACACGGACTGGGATTGTCACGCCGCTCGATCACGGTTTCAACGGTCGGGCTTGTGCCTCGCATTGATCAGCTCATCGAGGAGAACCTGCCTGTGAGGTTGGCGGTCTCCCTGCACGCACCCGATGATGAACTGCGTGACACGTTGGTTCCGGTCAATACGCGCTGGAAAGTTTCTGAAGTCTTGGAGGCTGCTGATCGCT
>JBAXSF010000122.1:0-4039 GCA_037130835.1 Actinomycetes bacterium | reverse complement strand
GGCATCTTGACCTTGGTGGCGCTGCCCTTCGCGGCGCTATTTATTGCCAACGTCTACCGCCAGCTCAACCGCGAGGAAATCGCCGCGTAACCACTCAAGCAAAAGCCCGGCACCCTCATCGGTGTCGGGCTTTTGTCTGTCTAGGAACGCAAGTGCAGGCGACGTGCTGCTTCGGCGATTGATCCGGTCATCGACGGATACACGGTAAATGAATTAGCGATCTGGTCCACGCTGAGTTGTTGATCGACCGCTATCGCGATGGGATAAATCAACTCACTGGCTTTGGGTGCAACGACAACTCCGCCGATCACAATTCCTGTACCTGGGCGACAAAAGAGTTTGACGAAACCGTCTTCAAGACCCACCATCTTCGCCCGAGCATTAGTTGCTAACGGCAGGTGCACCGATGTCGCATCGATGAGTCCGGCATCAACATCACTTTGAGACCAACCCACGGTCGCAATCTCCGGATCTGTGAACACGTTGGCACACACACCCTTGAGATCCAGTGGGACCACAGCATCACCAATCGCATGGCGCATCGCAATGCGGCCCTGCATTGCTGCAGTAGAGGCCAGCATCAACACTCCGGTGCAATCGCCCGCAGCATAAATTCCCTGCACCGAGGTACGCGAGACGCGATCAGTGGCGATAAACCCCGCTGGATCGCACCGAACGCCAACGTCTGCGAGCCCTAAGTCACCGGTGTTGGGAACCGATCCCACGGCCATCAAGGCGTGCGAGCCCTCGAGGACTTCGCCGGATTGCAACACCACCCGAACACCTTGGTCGGTACGCGTCACTGACTCGGCACGCGCGTTACTTAACACCTGCATGCCACGGCGGCGAAATACATCTTCAATGACTGCGGCGGCATCCGCATCTTCGCCGGGCAGAACTCGATCTCGCGACGACACCAAGACCACTTCGCTACCCAGTGCGTTGTAGGCGGACGCCAACTCGGCACCAGTCACACCTGATCCGACGACAATGAGCTTGGTGGGAAGTTCGGGCAGATCATAGATTTGTTCCCACGTAAGAATGCGTTCACCATCGGGTTCGGCTCCGGACACCACTCGCGGACGCGCACCGGTTGCTAACAAGATCACGTCGGTGTCGATCTCGTCCCCATCGACACTGCCACTGCCACTGCCGCTGACGCTGACGCTCACGCGATTTCGCGCAACCAACCGCGCGCGACCATGAATGAGAGTCACTCCTGCGGTGCGCAGCGCTTGTTCAATGTCCTGCGACTGCGCGGCAGCGAGTTTCTTTACCCGACCATTGACCAACGCCATGTCGATATGGACCACGCCTGGCACGGGTGCTTGGCCATTGATCCGCACACCCAGGTCACCGGACTCAGCCGCCATGGTGACCACCTCAGCGGTGGCGATGAGCGCCTTGCTGGGTACGCAGTCGGTCAAAACAGCCGATCCGCCAATCCCGTAGGCGTCAATCAGGGTGACCTGCGCACCTAATTGGGCCGCAACCAAGGCGGCTTCGTACCCACCCGGGCCGCCACCGATGATCACAACTGATGTCACAAGCCCACATTCTCCCCTGTGCCTACTATCGTTCCCACGTGACCCTCTATGCAGCGTATGGATCCAATCTGGATCCCCAACAGATGCACCAACGCGCGCCGCACTCCCCACCCGCAGGATCGGGGTGGTTGCAGGGGTGGCGCTTGACCTTTGGTGGCGAGGATTTGGGCTGGGAGGGCGCGCTCGCCACCGTGGTCGAAGACCCCGACGATCACGTCTTCGTGATGCTCTACGACGTCCCCAAGGCCGATGAGCAGGCTCTCGACCACTGGGAAGGGGCCGAGACCGGCCTGTACCGCAAATTGCGGGTCAGGGTCCAAGGGATCAATCAAGAGCTGGTGGCCTGGCTCTACGTGCTGGATGCCTATGAGGGAGGACTGCCCTCGGCTCGCTACCTAGGGATCATGGCCGACGCTGCTGAGGCCGCTGGTGCACCGGCTGATTACGTCCTCGCCCTGCGAAACCGCCCCTGTCAGTCTCTAGGCACCTAAGATTTAGGTTTACGCCCGATCTGCCGATGAATAAGGAATGGAGGCATACGTGATTTCCGATGACACCCGGATCATCCGACCGGCTGCGGTCTTGGATGAGCGTTTGGCTCTTATCGTCGTTAAGGAACTTGAACGACTGGATGTGGCCTTTGGTGGCGTGTGGAATGCCACGACCTCCCTGTGGCAACGCTACGACCGCCCGTGGGATGGTGCAGACGGCACACGAGGTTCGGCTGAACTCATCGGCTCCATCGCCGTCATGTACGACACCCCTGCACGACGACAAATCACGATTTATAAAGTCACCGCTACCGAATATGGCATCACCAGCGGCTGGACTGTCGACGGAATTTGCGATGAGGCCCTCGCCAGCGCTGACATCACCTTGGCCACGTGCCCTCGTGCGGACTTGACCGCACCACCACCCAGCGACCCGTTTCGCAAGTAGGACGCTTTCGCCTAGCTCGCAGCGCTACTAACTATCGAACGCCTTAAGAATTTCCGCAGCGGCCAGACTCGCTGTTGTCTTGGCTGTTCGCACATCATCTTGGACTCGGTCAGCGATCTGTCGCACTGCTTCTGAGGACTGCAAACGACTCAGTAACTGCTCATTAACCATCGACCACATCCAGTCGACTTGCTGACGAGCCCGCCGGTCCTGGATCTGGCCCGCTTCGTCCATGACGGCATGGTGGCGTTGCACCTCAGCCCATAGTTTCTCCACACCATCCCCGGTCAAAGCACTGCACGTCAGAGCCAACGGCTGCCAAATCGCATCGGGAGGCTGAATCAGATGCATCGCATCGGACAACTCCCGCGCCGCGCGTGAGGCTTCTGTTGCGTTTTCGCCATCGGCTTTATTGACCGCGATGACATCCGCGAGTTCGAGAACGCCCTTCTTGATCCCTTGCAACTGATCCCCAGTCCGCGCGAGCATCAAGACAACAAAGCAATCCACCATGTTGGCCACAGCAGTTTCGGATTGACCCACTCCCACCGTTTCCACTAAAACCACATCAAACCCAGCCGCTTCGACAACAGCCATGGCTTCACGGGTGGCTCGTGTGACTCCACCCAAGGTTCCCGATGTCGGGGAGGGACGAATAAAAGCCTGTGGATCAATCGAGAGTCTTTCCATCCGTGTCTTGTCACCAAGAATGGAACCGCCACTGCGCGTTGATGACGGATCGACGGCGAGCACGGCGACCTGGTGCCCGGCACCGGTCAAATGGGAACCCAGCGTGTCAATCAGCGTGGACTTACCCGCGCCGGGAACACCGGTGATGCCAATGCGTTGGGCCTTGCCAGTAAACGGCAACAAAGCCGCTACCAACTGTTGAGCTAACTCGCGATGGTCCAGGCGAGTGCTCTCGACCAGTGTTAGCGCTTTGCCGATCACCGTACGGTCGCACTTTCGAATCCCGGCGACATAGTCGTCGAGGGTCAAAGGCGCATCGGCTGTCACGAGGAAGTGGCCTCAAGACTGCGATCGAGTTCGTTGAGTAAATCACCAGCGGCTTCAGCGATCACCGTTCCTGGCGGATAGATCGCCACAGCACCCGCGGCATACAACTCATCAAAGTCTTGTGGCGGAATGACGCCACCGACCACGATCAAGATGTCGCCACGTCCGACCTTGGCAAGTTCTGCCTTCAGCTCGGGAACCAGCGTCAGGTGACCAGCGGCGAGCGAGGAAACACCCACGACGTGGACGTCAGACTCAGCAGCCTGCGCAGCAACTTCGGCCGGTGTTTGGAACAACGGGCCGACATCAACATCGAATCCGAGGTCGGCAAAGGCTGTGGCAATGACCTTTTGGCCGCGGTCGTGACCGTCTTGGCCCATCTTGGCCACCAAGATGCGCGGGCGTCGTCCTTGCGCCTGTGCAAAAGCATCGGTGCGCTCGCGCAGAGCACTCACGAGATCGGACTTGCCCACTTCGCTGCTGTACACACCTGAGATCGTACGGATTGAAGCAGTGTGACGACCAAAAACGGCCTC
>JBAXSF010000121.1:0-4081 GCA_037130835.1 Actinomycetes bacterium | reverse complement strand
ACCTCAAGGCCTACCAAGCCAACCCAGACCACGTGGAATTTGGTGGTTGGTTGCGTCCACTGCTGACGAGCCGCGTCGTTGTGGACTATCAGTCCTAAGACGTTCCCGGGTAAGCATTCGCTGATCCGCCTGATCCACCTGGGCGATAGGCCGCTGCGGCATGGATTGACACATTTTGGGTGTAGTCGAGTAATCCTTCATCGCCATACTCGCGGCCAAAGCCAGACTTCTTGACGCCACCAAATGGGGCCCGCGGAGTCATACCTGTTCGGTTATGGGTATTGATAAAGACATAGCCAGATTCGATGCGCTGCGCGACCTCGAATGCGCGGTCCTCATCGGCACTCCATACCGACCCTGCAAGTCCCAGCTCGGTTGCATTGGCTCGTGCGATGACTTCCTCAATATCGTCGTAGGCCTGAATAGGAACAAGTGGACCGAACTGCTCCTCACAGACAAGTTGAGCATCGTCAGGCAGGTTCAACACCACACGAGGACGAACAAAATAGCCTCCGGCGACAACGGCTTCATCAGTAATGGTTCCAACGTCAATGACTTGGCCACCAGCAGTAATCGAATCGGCAACCAGCCTTTCCAAGCGCTCCTGTGCCGCGCGTGACACCACTGGGCCCACTGTTACGCCCTCCATCATGGGGTCACCAACGATGACGGAATGCTCGCACGCAGCCACAAACCCAGCCACAAACTCGTCATAACGTGACCGATGCACATAGATGCGCTTGCTGGCCATACACACTTGTCCACCCATCATGAAGGTAGCAAGGGCAATGCGATCCAAAGCAGCTTCATCAAGCACCGCATCTTCGAGAAAGATTGCTGCATCGTTGCCACCCAGTTCCATCACGGTGGGAGTAATCATGCGAGCGGCGGAGACTCCAATGTGGCGAGCCACAACGTCACCACCGGTGAATGCAATTTTGCGAACGAGCGGGTGAGTGACAAACGCATCGCCAGCTTCCGGCCCGCCATGCACTACTTGCAACAAACCATTAGGCAAACCAGACGCGATGGCCTCAAGCAATTTCGTGACGGCCAGCGGAGCCTGGGGAGAGGGCTTAACAATGATTGAGTTTCCAGCCACCAAGGCCGGTGCAACTTTAAGCATGGACAAGACAATCGGCGCATTCCACGGAGTAATTGCCAACACCACACCAAAGGGGACCCTCGTTCGAACGAGTTTTCCGGCTGCGTCGTCAATGACGTGTGTGGCTAGGACCTTTGCTGCCTGATCGATGTTGAACCGCAGTAAAGACACCGAGTACATCGCCTCACCGCGTGAGTCGGGAAGGGGCTTGCCTACTTCAGCACACATCAATGCGGCGATTTCATCATAAAGTTCGGGCGTGACTAAGTCGGCTGCTGCAGCTAACGCTTGGCACCTTTGATCCAAGCTCAGACGTGACCACACCCTGAATGCTTCATCCGAACGCTGGACAATTGCGTCAACATCAGCAACAGATGTTTCGTAGACCTCACCAACAATGCGATCAGGAAAAGTAGGGTTTTCGCGACGGATAACGTTCACGTGATGTCCTCAGTCCTTCCGGTACCGATTCAGGAGTAACGCTCTTCCAACGACAACAAATCCGGCTGACCCAACAACGTGGTCAACTCGTCCCAACGGAGTTTATCTACTGACTGAGCGCTGCCTTCAGAGGCAATTGCTTGGTACAAATGAGTGAGAGCGTGAGCGGCTGCCAGTAGAGGCGCCACCGGATACAGCGCGACCTTCACACCAAATTCAGCCAGTTGAGCTGGAGTCAATGGTTTGAGGTGCGGATCTGCCTCGGAGACATTGACCATCAACTCAGCATCAGGCAAAGCGGCATGGACAACAGCCAGTCGCTCTGCATCGGTGACACCTTCAATGAAGACCAAGTCGGCACCGGCAGCGGCAAACTCTCCGGCTCGCTCAATAGCCGCATCGAGTCCCAACACGCTCATCGCATCAGTGCGAGCGATGATGACGAGCCCGGTGTCTGCCTCAACGACCGCCCGAACTTTTTGTACCGCTTCGGCTTGGTCAATGACTTCCTTGCCCGCCATGTGACCGCAACGCTTGGGATTGATCTGGTCTTCCAGGTGAAGGCCAGCGATCCCGATGTGTGCATACTGCTCGACGGTGCGACGTGCATGAAGAGCGTTGCCATAACCGGTGTCTGCATCGGCGATCAGTGGCAGATCGATGACCGACGTAATGCGCTGCGCTGCTTCGGCGATTTGTGATCCGTGAATGTAACCCAGGTCGGGCAGTCCCAGCGTCACAGCTGAAGCAATCGCACCAGAGAAGTGGGCAACAGAAAAGCCAGCACGAGCCAACAGGAGGGCCGACACCGCGTCATAACAACCCGGAGCCTGCACGCACCCAGGCTCAGCCAACAACGTGCGCAGCCGATCGGACGACACCGTCATCTACAACTCCCTCATCAGGCGGCTACAACCTTCAATTCGATCATTGACGCCCATCGCCCGCAGCATGTGCCACAGCACGGCCATGTTAATCGGAATGACCGGCTTACCAAGGTAACCCTCAAGTCCCTCCGCCTGCTTAACAAACGACAGGTTGGTGCCGACTTGAACAATGGCCTCAACATCTGGGCCATCAATTTCTCTAATCGTGCGACCAATTTCTTCTGGGGTGACATCGGCGATAGCGGTGGCCGTCTTACACCGGAGTCCCGTCACGCTGACCACATCAAAGCCCGCTTCGGTATAAAAGGCCGATACCTGCTTGTCGGCAACGGGTTGGTACGGGGAGAAGACCGCGATGCGCTTGACTCCAAAAGCATTGAGAGCTGCAGCCGTGGATGTGGATCCTGTGCTTACCGGAAGCCCCGACAGGGCTTCTATCTTTTTCGTGAACCGCTTGCTGCCTTCAAGCCCACCCCAGAAGGTTCCGGCCGACATCCCCATCATCATGTAGTCCGGCTTGCAGGTCAGTACTCGCGCAACCGCATCTTCAATAGTGGTCTCCAGTTGCTCGATGAGCCCTTCGAATTCTTCGTCGTTGGACAAATTCGGATTGGTGATATGCATCCGGCCTGCATGAAAAGTCATCCCCACCGGACGCCACTGTGCAAGATCGTGTTCAACAACGGTGTTGGTGGACGGAACAATCACCGCAACCTTTGACCGCCACCCAGTTTGATCGGGCATTGCTCGTCCTTCCGAGTAAACAGCGAAACCGCGTTACGCAAAGTCCACTAAATAACGTCGGCAGCCCGCAGCGCAGCGATTTCTTCATCGGTCTTACCCAGTACTGACTTCATGATTTCGTCAGTGTGCTGTCCTAATTCAGGACCCACCCAGCGCACCTGGCCTGGGGTGTCAGAAAGCCGTGGAAATGCGTTCTGCATCGCAACTTCACCGTATTGCGGGTGCATGACCTTGACGATGGATTCGCGCGCCTTGAATTGAGCATCTTCGAGCATCTCCGGAGCGCGGAAGATCTTGCCGTGCGGAACCTTGTGCTCAGTCATCAATGCATCGACCTCTTCGCTGGTCTTGGTGCGCGACCAGGCTTCAATGACAACGTCGAGTTCGGCTTGGTTCTCGCCGCGAGCAGTGTGGTCTGCAAAACGGGGATCATCTGCAAGTTCAGGTTGACCCATACCTTCCGCCATACGACGGAAAATGCTGTCGCCATTGCCGGCGATGAGCATTTCGCCATCGTGGGTTGGGTACACATTCGAGGGAGCAATCTTCGGCAGGATTGATCCGGTACGTTCACGAATGTATTCGGCTTGGTCGTAGTCAATAACCAGCGACTCCATGACCGCTAAGACCGCTTCGTACAAGGCCGAGTCAACGACTTGTCCGCGACCCGTGCGATTACGTGCATGCAAAGCCATCAAGGCGCCCAAGGTGCCAAAGGTTGCTGCCAACGTGTCACCAATGGAGATTCCCGCGCGCGAAGGCATTCGGTCTGGATCGCCCGTGACATAGCGCAGGCCACCCATGGCTTCACCAACAGCGCCGTAGCCGGCTTCTTTACTCATCGGTCCGGTTTGACCAAAGCCGGTTACCCGCAGGATCACCAAACGTGGGTTGATTTCCCACA
>JBAXSF010000120.1:0-4163 GCA_037130835.1 Actinomycetes bacterium | reverse complement strand
CGCACCGACAACACTTTGCCGGCCGAGCGAGCGGACGCCACCAGCTTGATCTCGCCCCACACATCGTCGCGCTCGGTCAAGATGTCCAGCATCACCGTGCCGACCGCACCGGTGGCACCAACCACTGCCAAGGTGGGCTTCATCGACCGGTACCGCCATACACCACTGCTTCGCCGGATTCCGTATCCAAGCCAAAGGCAGCGTGCACTGCACGTACCGCGTTGTCGAGGTCGCTTTCCAGCACTACAACCGAAATACGGATCTCTGATGTCGAAATCAACTGCACGTTGACACCTGCATCAGCCAGCGCACTAAAGAACGTGGCCGATACACCCGGATGCGATCGCATGCCGGCGCCAATCAAGGACAGCTTGCCGATCTTTTCGTCGTACTTCAGTGACTCAAACCCAATGGATCCCTTGACGGTTTCCAAACCAGCCAACGCTGCCTTGCCGTCACTAACCGGCAGCGTGAATGTGATGTCCGTGCGACCGGTCTCAACCGCTGAAACGTTTTGAACGATCATGTCGATGTTGACCTCGGATCGGGCCAACGACTGGAAGATCGCGGCTGCCTCACCGGGTCGGTCGGGAACACCCAAGACGGTGATCTTGGCCTGCGTGCGATCGTGGGCAACGCCCGAGATGATCGGCTGTTCCATGGGATCTCCTTCAATACGGCCAACAATCATGGTGCCCTCGTCCAAGCTGAACGATGACCGCACATGAATCGGCAGATCAAATCGACGTGCATATTCCACACAACGAAGGTGCAAAACTTTGGCGCCCTGTGCTGCAAGTTCGAGCATTTCCTCATAGGTCAAAAACGCTCGGCGAGAAGCAGATGGAACGATGCGTGGGTCAGCGGAAAAAACACCATCCACGTCGGTATAAATCTCGCAAACATCGGCATTGAGCGATGCGGCAAGAGCAACGGCAGTGGTGTCCGATCCACCGCGACCAAGCGTGGTGATGTCTTTGGTGTCTTGGCTCACGCCTTGAAAGCCAGCAACGATGCAAATGGTGCCTTCGGCTAGCGCGCCGCTGAGCCGGCCAGGGGTGACATCGATGATGCGCGCTTTACCGTGCACGCTGTCGGTGATCACGCCGGCTTGCGAACCAGTGAATGACTTAACTTCGAAACCTAAGTCCGCAATCGCCATAGCAAGCACAGCCATCGAAATGCGCTCACCCGCAGTCAGCAACATGTCGAGTTCGCGAGCCGGAGGTTCGGGGCTGACTTGTTGAGCCAAGTCGATGAGGTCATCGGTGGTATCGCCCATGGCGCTTACGACAACAACAACATCGTTGCCGGCCTTCTTGGTATCAACAATGCGTTGGGCCACGCGCTTAATGCAGTCAGCATCGGCGACTGAGGAGCCGCCGTACTTCTGCACAACAAGTGCCACGGGGCTACTCCAAAGCGTGATCAGAACGGAGCCCTTAGTGTATCGCTCCGCCTAGGGGCGACACTCAGCCATCAAGCGGTCTGCGGTCCTCAAAGGCTCGTCCCAGGGTGATCTCGTCGGCATATTCCAGGTCGCCGCCAACGGGCAGACCACTGGCTAAGCGGGAGGTTTTGATCCCCATCGGCTTGATAATGCGCGCCAGGTAGCTAGCCGTCGCCTCTCCCTCAACGTTGGGGTCCATCGCCAAGATGACCTCGGTAATGGTGTCATCACCTAAACGCACCATGAGTTCCTTGATGCGCAGATCATCGGGGCCAATACCTTCCATCGGATTGATCGCTCCACCAAGAACGTGGTAGCGGCCACGAAATTCGCGAGTGCGCTCAACCGCAATGACATCCTTGGGCTCTTCGACGACACAAATCGCCGTCAGTTCGCGACGTGCATCAGCACAAATCCGGCACTGCTCGCCTTGAGCGACGTTGTAACACGTTTTGCAAAAATGAACTTTGTCTTTGACTTCAATTAACGAGTCAGCGAGGCGTTTAACGTCAGCCGCATCAGCGTTGAGAAGGTGGAAGGCGATGCGTTGCGCACCTTTAGGACCCACGCCAGGAAGTCGCCCGAGTTCGTCAATGAGGTCTTGAATTACGCCTTCGTACACACCATCACCCTACGGCTTAAGAGTCGGATTCGAGCTCACCCAAGCTCTTGGCATCAAAGGCTGCAGTGATCAGTGCTTCACCTACGAGTTCGTTTTCATCAGTTTCGATATTGGTGTCGTCTACCACCGCTGCGGCCGGCTCGGCCTGAGCGACCTTTTCGGCCGCAATGATGTCGCGCCCGCTCTTGCGCTTAGGGCTAGCGGCTTGTGCTGGCTCGGCTGGTGCAGCAGTTCGTGTTGAACTCAATCCAGCCACGGTCAATGAATCCGGGACCGGCTGTCCGATGACGTCCACGGTGTAGGGGCTGCCCATGACCTGCGAAATAGCCGTGGCCAGCAGTTGGTCATACCCACCAGCGACAAAACCCTTTGCTGTTCCTACGTCCGGCAGCCCAACAGCAACTCGCCCTTGATCAACACTCAAGACCCCGCTGCCAGGTCGATTGAGTTGAATCCATGCACTGCGTTTGACGTTCTTCATCTCTTCAACAATCTCGGGCCACTTGCGCCGAACGGCTTCAACGTCGGTTCCCGTTGCAGCCGTCTGGGCGCCCTTCTTGGATTTGGCTGGGGCTCCCTCGGCTGTAGCCACTGCATCGGCAACCACGGGAGCAGTTGTTGCAACCGGCTGAGATGTGACAGGAGTAGGCACAGCAGCCAATACTGGCGCTGGTCGGCCGGCTGCTGCTTGCCGTGATTGCCGTTCGAGTTGTTCAACACGCACTTGGAGCCCGCGATCAGCGTCGTCTGCGCCAGGAAGCAACAAGCGTGCTGCCATGATTTCTAGGAGCAAGCGAGGTGAGGTGGCGCCGCGCATCTCCACTAAGCCTTCGGACAGCACTTCGGCATTGCGCGTGAGCTCAGCCAGACCAAAATGTGATGCTTGAACCTTCATGCGGTCCAACTCATCGGGTGCTGCGGTGATGAGCGCATCTAAGTGTTCGGTGTCAGCGCCGGCCACGGTGAGAATCAGCAAGTCACGGAACCGCTCCAGGAGATCAGCGACAAAGCGGCGGGGATCCAGCCCGCTATCAAGTGCGCGATCCAACGTTTCAAAAACGGCCGCACCACGTCGAGCCGCAAAGGCGTCAATCACGTCGTCGAGTAACTGGCCATCGGTATAACCCAACAGTCCCGATGCATAGGACATGGAAATCGTGTTCTCGGTGGAACCGGCGATCAATTGGTCCAAAACACTCAGGGCATCTCGCACCGATCCAGCACCCGCACGCACGACCATCGGCAAAACAGCGTCCTCAACCGTGACGTTTTCCTCCGCGGCAACGCGCGCGAGGTGATCGCTCAAGATTCGCGGAGCAACCAGTCGAAAGGCGTAGTGGTGAGTACGACTGCGAATCGTGGCCAAAACTTTGTCCGGCTCGGTGGTGGCAAAGACAAACTTCACGTGATCCGGTGGCTCTTCGACGAGCTTCAAGAGCGCATTAAATCCTTCGCGCGTGACCATATGGGCCTCGTCGATGATGTAGACCTTGTAGCGCGAGGAGACCGGAGCGTAAAAAGCGCGCTCGCGCAAATCGCGGGCATCGTCGACACCACCATGCGATGCAGCGTCAATTTCGATGACGTCCAGGCTGCCTGGTCCACCATTAGCTAGGTCTTGGCACGACTGGCACTTGCCACATGGTGTCGGTGTCGGTCCTTGTTCACAGTTGAGGGCACGGGCCAAAATGCGCGCGCTGCTGGTCTTGCCACAACCACGAGGGCCTGAAAACAAAAAAGCGTGATGCACACGGCCGCTGGACAGCGCTTGACCCAAGGGTCCGGTCACATGGTCTTGCCCGATGACTTCATCGAAAGTCTCGGGTCGGTAGCGGCGGTACAAGGCCAAGGACACAGGCTCACCCTACGCGCGGTCGCTGACGTGAAGTGACCCCCCGCACACCCGATAGAGCTCACCTGCCCTTGCTGCCTTCCGGCCCTGGGGGGTTCAGCGAGATACCGCCGTACGAGGGGTCGCTGAGAAGTCTAAGAGGTGCTGACTTACCCCAAGGTCTTGCCCACGGGTAATCTCTGCCACGGAGGATTCGCCTAGTTGGCCTATGGCGCACGCTTGGAAAGCGTGTTGGGTGC
>JBAXSF010000012.1:0-17205 GCA_037130835.1 Actinomycetes bacterium | reverse complement strand
GGCGTATTGCGAAAGCGCTCCGCTGATGTTTCGGTCGCGAAACAAAGCCTGGAATAGTGTGAACAATGCGTTACACGCAGAAACAGGGGTAACACGACCTAAGGGGTCAAGAGCTCATCCACGAAGGTCACCACTTCAAAGGGGGCCAGGTCATCTGGTCCCTCCCCCAGGCCCACCAGCTTGACGGGCACTCCGAGTTCGCGCTGCACGGCGATGATGATGCCGCCCTTGGCGCTGCCATCGAGCTTCGTCAGCGCAACGCCGGTCAATGGAACAGCATCGGCGAACGTCTTAGCCTGAACCAGACCGTTCTGCCCAGTAGTGGCGTCAATGACTAAGAGCACTTCGGTGACGGGAGCCTTCTTTTCGATGACCCGCTGAATCTTGCTCAATTCATCCATCAGCCCAGTCTTGGTGTGCAGGCGACCCGCGGTATCCACAATGACGACATCGACATCGTTATCTACTCCTGCGGAGACTGCTTCAAAGGCAACACTGGCTGGATCAGCGCCTTCAGCGCCGCGAACCACTGGCACGCCAGCACGCTCTCCCCAGGTCACCAACTGCTCGGCTGCTGCAGCGCGAAAAGTATCCGCCGCACCCAGCAAGACATCGTGATCCTCGGATGCCAAGAGTCGCGCCAACTTGCCAGTCGTTGTGGTCTTTCCCGTGCCATTGACACCGACGACCAGCACGACAGCCGGAACATCACCCGAACGCTCCACTGCCAACGATCGATCCAGAGCGGGGTTAATGGCGTCAATCAAGACTCCCCTGACCACATCGTGCAAATCCGCTGGATCACTAATGGCTCGCGATCGTGCAATCTCTTGAACCGCTTGAACAATCTCGAACGCTGACTCCACACCCACGTCAGCCATGATCAACGTGTCCGTCAGGTCTTGCCAGACGTCATCGTCTAGTCGATCACGACTAAATACGGCAAACAGTCCCCGTCCAAGCGCATTGTTGGGTCCACTCAGTCGCGAACGCAAGCGCTGCATGCGTGAAAGTTCGGGCTCAGCGAGAACCACTGGCTCGTTGGCAATCTCTGGCTCAACGACCGCCCCAGAAACCTCCGCGACCTGATGTGTCGACTCAACGGCATCGGCTGCCTTAGCCCGGCGTGAAACAAAAGCGATCACCACAGTCGCCGCAATGACTGCGCTGAGGATGACCAGCAAGGTAGTGACGTCCATAACGACCAATCTTGAGGAAGGAGTTACACCGAGTGGCTACACGCCGACTGGAACGGCATGACCATCGGCTCGTGGCTCAGGCTCAATACCTTCTTCACTCTCGCGCAGGCGCTGACTGATCACCGTCGTCACACCATCACCTCGCATGCTGACGCCATACAACGCATCGGCGATTTCCATCGTGCGTTTTTGGTGCGTAATGATGATGAGCTGACTGTTTTCGCGCAACTCCTCCATCACTGAAATCAAGCGCTGCAAGTTGACATCGTCAAGGGCCGCTTCGACTTCGTCCATCACGTAGAACGGGCTGGGGCGAGCCTTAAACAAGGCGACCAAGAAGGCAACAGCGGTCAAGGAACGCTCGCCACCGGAAAGGAGGGACAAGCGCTTGATCTTCTTGCCCGGCGGGCGCGCTTCGACATCAACACCACTGCTCAACATGTCGGTGGGGTCTGTCAAAACCAAATGGCCTTCGCCGCCTGGGAACAAACGCCTAAACACAACTTCAAATTCGCGAGCCACATCGTGATAGGCCTCGGTGAAGACCTCTTCGATGCGCTCATCCACTTGTTTGACAATCTCGAGCAGGTCACGCTTGGTGTTCTTGAGGTCTTCGAGCTGCTCGGTGAGGAACTTCAGGCGCTCTTCTAGCGCGGAGAACTCCTCCAGGGCGAGTGGGTTGACCTTGCCCAAGAGGTTCAAGTCACGTTCAGCGGCGCGAAGACGCTTTTCCTGCTCCACGCGAACATAAGGAATCGGTTCTCCCTCACTGGGTTCACCCTGTTCGTCGTATTCGACTTCAGCATCGGGTTCGCGCATTGAGGGCGGGATGAGTTGGTCCGGGCCGTATTCGGCTAGCAGGGGCTCTGAGGCAACACCGAATTCCTCAAGCGCGCGCGTTTCGACCTGCTCAATACGCATCCGTTGCTCAGCGCGAGCCACTTCATCGCGGTGGACTACATCAGTGAGCTTTTCAATACGAGCCGACAAGTCGCGAATGCGCGTACGCAACCCAATCATCTCGGCGTCACGTTGTTCGCGCGCCTTTTCAGTTTCCTGGCGGGATACGGTCGCGGCCGCTAGTGAGACTTCCAAGCGAGCCAAGGCATTGTTCGCGCCAGAGGCCACGGCACGAGCTACGGCTGATTCGCGTGCACGGCGTTCGCGTCGAACAACGGCGCGAGCGCGAGCATCGCGTTCACCCTGGGCAGTTTGCATCAAGTTCTCAATGCGACTGGTGACGGCAAACGCACGTTCTTCGTCCGTGCGCAACGTCAATCGCGCTTCCACCTCTTTGGCGCGCAAGGCAGCTGATTGCTCAGCCAGTGATTCACGCACGGCTTGGTCCGGTCCCACGCTTTCGGCCTGGCTCTCGGCCACACCGAGCTCGGCCTGCAGTTCAGCAACCTTGGCAAGGTCTGCTTCGTAGGCTTCCTGGGCCGTGACGAGTGCTTGTTCGAGGCGTTCGGCTTCAGCAGTGGCGCTACGAGCCAACGAACCCAGCTCACCCAGCTTCTCAGCAACTGCGGCCATACGTGCATCTGATTCGTGCAACTGCGTCAAGGCGTTCTCAACGCTGGTTTGAGCTTGCAGACGCTCTTGGACTGCCCCGGTCAAGGCAAAGCGAGCACGCTCAACTCGATGGTTGGCCTCGTCCAGCTTGGAGCGACATTCATCAACGGCAGCCTGGACTTCGATCAGCGACGGAACCGCACTTGATCCACCAACGATCAATCCGGGTGTCACCACATCGCCATCGGGTGTCACCGCACGCAAACTGGGTTGGGCGGCTACCGCATCACGAGCCCCGGCCAAGGAGTTGACCAAGACTGTGTCACGCAAAACGGCACTTAACGCGGGGCGAAGCGAATCAGGCACTGTCAATGCATCAATGGCCCAACGAGCACCACTGGGAAGCGATGCATTGGATGCAGCGCTTTGCGGCGCATCGGCCACGATGATGCCAGCGCGTCCACCGTCGTCAGACTTCAACAACTCAACAGCTGAGACCGCAGATCCGCTCGAGGACACAGCCACCGCATCAGCGGCTGTTCCCAGTGCCGCAGCAATTGCTGTTTCGGTACCCGCCTCGACTGTGATGAGTGAGGCAACCGAGCCGAGCAAACCAGTGACGCGCTGCCCAGCAGCTAACAACGCGGCCGATCCATCCTTGCGGGCCATACCTAGTTCAAGAGCTTCCAAGCGCGCCGTTAACCCTGCGCGATCGCGATCGGCACTTTGCTCGTCCGTGCGCAATTGCTCCACGACTTTTTCGGCCGAGGTAAAGCGCTCAACAGCTTGTGCATGTACTTCATCCAGGTCAACTTCGGTGTTGTCGAGTCCTGCTACTTGAGTTTCGAGCGCGGTAAAAGACTGGTGAGCTTCGTCGGCTCGTGCCACCGCTTGCTCACGCGATGTAGTGAGGCGATCGATTTCGGCCTTGCGTGTTTCCGCTCGTGATCGCGCCGAGTCGACCTGACCGGCACGCTGCGCCAGACCTTCTCGACGATCAGCTAACGCACGTGCAGCATCGGCCATGGCTTGTTCGACTTCGGCGACTTGCGCTTCCGCGGCAGCTCGTTCAGCAATGACTGCATCCAAGGCCAGGTGATCTTGGGCAACCACTTCCTGCGCTGCTGTTTCCTGATCCTTCAAACTCGCGGCTTCGGCCTCAAAGGTCTCGGGGTCACGGGCGCCGGTGTCTTCTTCGGGTTCCGGCGCACTCAGGCGCACGCGCTCGGTAGCAAGTTCAGCCGTACCGCGCAAGCGCTCCTTGAGCGAGGACAACGCGAACCAGGTTTCTTGGGCTGCGGTCAGCGCTGGGGCTTGTTCAGCGGCTTCGGTTTGAACTTCGGCTTCACGGGCCAACTCCGAGGTCAGCAACGACTCCAATTGCGCGCGCTGAGCTCGAAAGGATTCCTCATCCGCGCTCTCGGCATCGGAAATCCTGCGCAACTGCACCAGGTCATCGGCCATCAAACGCAGTCGCGCATCGCGGACGTCGCTTTGGATCACGGCGGCTCGGCGAGCGGCTTGAGCTTGACGACCCAACGGCTTGAGCTGGCGACGCAATTCAGCGGTTAAGTCGGAAACGCGCGTGAGGTTTCCTTCCATCGCATCCAACTTGCGCAATGCTTTTTCTTTGCGCTTGCGGTGCTTGAGCACACCTGCGGCTTCTTCGATAAAACCGCGACGCTCTTCGGGGTTGGCCCCCAAGATCGTGTCCAGCTGACCTTGACCCACGATGACGTGCATTTCGCGACCGATGCCCGAGTCGGACAGAAGTTCCTGGATATCAAGCAAGCGGCACGACTCACCATTAATGGCGTAGTCCGAACCACCATTGCGGAACATCGTGCGCGAAATAGTGACTTCGGCGTACTCAATGGGAAGCGCTCCATCGGAGTTATCAATGGTCAGCATGACTTCGGCACGGCCAAGCGGTGCTCGCTCATCGGTTCCGGCGAAGATGACGTCGTCCATCTTGCCGCCACGCAGAGACTTGGCGCCCTGCTCGCCCATCACCCAGGCGAGAGCATCAACCACATTGGATTTGCCCGAGCCATTAGGGCCCACCACGCACGTAATGCCCGGCTCAAAGCGCAGCGTCGTCGACGATGCGAAGGATTTGAATCCTCGCACTGTCAAACTTTTCAGATGCACGCGCTGAACTCCGTAAAAGCACCTGCTGGAACGCGCTGATCACTCAGTCGAAACAGCAGTTAGGGCGAGGGGAAGGCCAGGTCCCACTCTACCCATGGGCTCGACCCGCCTGCGGGTGGATCAGTGAAATCACAACTGCACATGATCTCGGCTTCGCCCCAGCCTTTAGTCGGGCAAGTGAGTCACCAATGTGCATTCGGTGGCGTGCGTTGACACTGGGGACAGCGAAAGGATGAACGGTTCATAAAGGGCTCGCGAACGATGCCGCGACCACATCGACCACAGGGCAAAGCCTCGCGCCCATAGACGTTCAGGGACCGTTCGAAATACCCACTGGAACCATTGACATCAACATACAAACTGTCAAAGGACGTGCCCCCTTGCGCCAAGGCGGCAGCCATCACATCGGTGGCGTGGCCCACCAATTCAGCCACCTGAGGCCGAGTAAACGAGGACGTGGGGCGGGCGAAGTGTCGACGAGCCAGCCAGAGGGCTTCGTCGGCATAAATATTGCCAATCCCCGAGATCAAACTCTGATCCAACAGCGCCCGTTTGATCCCGGTCTGCCGGCCACGCAAGCGTTTGGTAACTGCGATCAGATCAAAGCCGGGCTCAAAAGGATCAGGGGCGATGTGGTGCACCGACTCGGGTACCCAACGGCCCGCCCACGGTTCGCGAACCAAGGCTTCAATGCGCAGCCCTCCGAAGGTGCGCTGATCAACAAAACGCAATTCTCGGCCCGCATCGGTGAACCCAATGCGCACATGAAGGTGCTTTTCGTCCGGCTCCCCCTGCGGTTGCATCAATAACTGACCGCTCATACCTAGATGAGCTAACAGCGCTTCCCCGTCATCGAGTGTGAGCCACAAGAATTTGCCGCGTCGCTCCACGGATTCAACTGTGCGACCGCGCAACCGATCCACAAAATCAGTAGGGCCAGCAACGTGGTGACGAATCGACCGAGCCAAAGTGACATCAACATCAGCGATGGTTCGGCCGGCTACCCAACGGGCCAGACCCGAACGCACAACCTCAACTTCAGGAAGTTCAGGCATCTACTCGCCCGCAGGGAGCGTCTCGGGTTGTTCATTGAGTACCTGCCACGCGGCTTGAGCAGCGGCCTGCTCGGCTTCCTTTTTGTTCTTGCCCTGGCCTTGGCCGAAGTCAACCTCCCCCAGGTGCACGGTGGCAACAAAGGATTTTTGATGATCCGGTCCGCTTTCGGCCACGCTGTAACGCGGAACGCCCACACCACGAAGCGCAGCCAGCTCCTGCAAGGACGTCTTCCAGTCCAGTCCCGCACCCATGGACGAAGCCGCGGCGATCAGACCATCGAAGAGGCGATGAACCAACTCAGCAGCAACAGCCAATCCCTGATCGATGTAGACCGCCCCGAGCAGAGCCTCCACGGTGTCGGCCACGATGCTCGCCTTGTCTCGACCACCGGTGGTTTCTTCCCCCTTGCCCAGGCGAATGAATTCACCCAAACCGAAACCGCGACCAATGTCGGCCAGAGCACGCATGTTCACCACCGCCGCGCGCAATTTCGCCAACTGTCCTTCGGGCAAATCTGGATGACGGCGATACAGCGTGTCCGTGACCACGATGCCCAGCACTGAGTCGCCGAGAAACTCCAGTCGCTCGTTAGTGGGAATTCCACCGTTTTCGTAGGAGTAAGAACGGTGTGTCAAGGCACGTTCCAAGATTTCGGAACCAACATTGACTCCGATGCGTTCACACAAAATGGAAATATCGGCGTTGTGGGTTGATGAAACGCTCATGGCTACCGCTTACCAGCGTCCGACACAGCCAACTGGTTCGCGATGCGAGCCACCAGATCAGAACGAACACCGCGAACCGCCAAAGCGACATACGCTGCAATTTCCTCAGCCGAGGATGCACCGTGGCCCACGACACTGACTCCGTTAATCCCCAACAAGATGGCACCGGCGTGCCTCCCGACTGCGAACGACCGTCCGACTTCCAACGCTGGTTCTGGGTCTGCATAACGTCGTGAAATCGCCTCAGCAGTGTTCAGTGCGGCGCCCTCTAAAGCCTTCAGCACCACATTGCCGGTAAAGCCATCGGTGACGATGACATCCGCAATCCCGCCGAGAGCAACATCGTCACCTTCAACGGGTCCCACATACCGGAGGTTGAGATCAAGGAATTCGTCGTGCGCGAGGCGACGCAAGACATCACCCTTGCCAGGTTCACTGCCAATGGTCAGCAAACCAACGGCTGGATCATCGGACAATCCCAAGGCAATCGCGAAGGCTCGACCGCTGTTGGCGAATTGGGCCAAGAGTTCAGGGGTGGCGTCGACAGTTCCACCCACATCAAGCAAGACAACCGAATGATGAACAGCAGGAACGACAACAGCAACAGCAGCTCGGGTGACGCCTTCAAGACGACCGATCGTCAAGGTCGCTGCCGCGAGGACTCCTCCGGTGTGCCCAACAGAGACCGAAGCTTGTGCACGTTGATCACGCACTAATTCAGCAGCGACTTGTACCGAGACATCAGGTCGAGTGCGAATAGCTCGAACGGGATCTTCGTTCATCGCCAGCGCTGAGCCAGCGGCGGCGTACTCAACCCGATCGGTAATACCGCGATCGGCAGCCAAGGTGTGGGTGAGATCGGTCGGGCCCACGAGGATGAGGTCAACGCCGGATTGCTGGTCTAGGACCTGCAGTGCGGCATCGGCCACGACCTCGGGACCGTCATCTCCACCCAAGACATCAAGGGCCACGGTGACGCGAACCGCAGTGTCCGCGCCGTGATCCCTGTCCATAGGCAGGGTCATCGTGGATCTAGACGTCGAGGATCTGGCGACCGTCGTAACGACCGTCTTCGTCAACGCGGTGAGGAACCGAGTACTCGACTTGACCGTTGACGATGCGCTTGTTGATCTGGGGCAACTTCGCCTTCCAGTTAGCCCTACGGCTACGGGTGTTGCTGCGCGACGTCTTGCGCTTGGGGACAGCCACGATGGCCTACTTTCCTGTCAGCCGGCACAGGTGCCGGATTGATTACAGCTCTGGTTCTTGCGCTTGCACATCAAGCAAAGCGGCCCAACGTGCATCAATGATGTCGTGCTTGTGTGTCGGGTCGTCAGCCAAGCGTGCTCCACATTCAGAACACAGCCCTGGGCAATCGTCCGTACACACAGGTGCGAGCGGTAGTGCAGTGACGATGAGGTCACGCAATACCGGCTCAAGGTCTAGCTCGTCGCCACCAAAGCGCAGGACTTCTTCATCCTCATCTTCGAGCGGCTGGTCTTCGTAAAAGAACAATTCCTGAAAGGTCTGATCAACATCAGAGGTGATCTCATCCAGGCATCGTGCACATTCTCCGACCAAGTGTGCGTGAACCGAACCGGTTGCCAGCACACCTTGTTCCAAAGATTCAATCCGCACCGTAAGGAACAGATCCGAGCCTTGTGGAACCCCGATCACAGCGATACCGAGGTCCTCGGGAGCCGGGACTGTGCGTTCGACTTCAATCATTGAGCCCGCCATGCGACCGAGGTCAATCAGATCAACCACGAGCGAGGAAGCAGATGACAAAGACACAGCGCAATCCATGCGTTAAAGAACCCCGACCCCAACTGGGATCAGAAGGATAAGAGTACCGGAGGCCTAGTACTGCCCCTCAGGGCCATCATCAGCACCGAAAACGGGGATGTCGCCGGTCAGGTCCATCTCGTCAACCTGCTGGTCGGCACGAATCTTGTCGCGGCCACGCTGGACCGAGCGCAAGGTCTTATCAAGGACCACTTCGAAGTTCGCCAACTTGCCGTCCACGTAGTTGTCCACGTCCTGGGCCTTGGCCTCGGCAAGTGCTTCAGCTTCAGCAACAATCCGCTCGGCCTCGAGGTTGGCTTCAACGACCACTTCCTCTGCTGCCACCAGTCGAGCCTGCTCGGCATAGGCGGAATCAATAATGGCCTTGCTTTGGTCGCGAGCCTCGGCGACGACAGCATCACGCTGCGTCAACACTTTTTGGGCATCGCCTAATTGACTGGGCAAACTACGGCGAGCGTCCTCAATCAAGTCCAAAACGTCGTCGCGGTGCACCATGCAAGAAGCTGACATCGGCACAGCGCGCGCATCGCGAATGAGAGCTTCCAAACGAGTCAAAACGGTATCGACGTCCACGGTGATCCTCCGACGAACTGAGTGGGTGATGGGGCAAATCTATTCCGGGCGGCAAATCAGCGATCAGGCGAGTCGCTCTTTCAGACTCTTGAGCACCGAATCAGGCACGAGCCCGGCAACGTCCCCGCCGTGGCCTGCAATCTCTTTGACCAAACTTGAGGACAAGTATCCGTAGACCGGATTAGTAGAAACGAACAAGGTCTCGATACCGGTCAGGCGGTTGTTCATCTGTGCCATCTGGAGTTCGTAGTCAAAGTCGGTTACAGCGCGCAGGCCCTTGACGATGGCAGAAATTTTGTGGTCACGGCAAAAGTCCACCAGCAGGCCGCTAAAACTTTGGACGGTGACATTGGGGTAACCAGCGCACACCTCTTCAAGCATGACGATGCGCTCGTCAACTGTAAACAAACTCGACTTCGTTTGATTGACCAAGACGCCAACGGTGACGTGGTCAAACAAGGCAGCTGCTCGACCGATGATGTCGATATGCCCGTTGGTGACGGGGTCAAAGGAACCAGGACAGACCGCACTACGCATGACTTGCCTCCTGGCTGGTCGAATTAATCAACCTGACCGTACCAAAAGGTCGCCTCGCCATAGGACTTGTTTCTCAAGCCCGTGATCGGCTCAGGCCAGGTCCATGTTGTATCGCGTTTAGACCGTTCAACTACCACGATGGTGCCAGCCTTGGCAGCGCCATTGGCCAGTAAGTTGGCCACGGCGGACTGCACCGCTGGTGAACCAGTGTCGTAGGGCGGATCGGCGAAGATCACGTCAAAGGGTTCGGCGGTCAATTGAGCAAACCGCTCAACGGTTGATGCCACAACAGAAGTGCTCGTAAATCCCAACAGCGCGATATTTGATCGCAACGCGCTCAGAGCAGGGGCCTGAGACTCCACCAGTACGACGGTGCTGGCCCCCCGCGAGGCAGCTTCAAGACCCACGGCCCCACTACCGGCATACAGATCAAGAAAACGTCGTCCGGCCCAGGACGTGAGTTGCGAATTGAGTGCGGAAAAGAGGGCTTCGCGCGCGCGGTCACTAGTAGGACGCGTTGCAGTGCCCTCAGGCGCACCAATCTTGCGACCTTTGGCTGATCCAGCAATGATGCGCGGCACGGGTTCATTATTGCGGCGCAGTCAATGTGCGGGGTGCTTAGGTCTTGTCCAAAAACTCCACGCCTTCGGTGACCGCTTGGTGGACTACCTGGGCCAGCGCCGGATGTGCAGAAAGTTCAGGGTCCGCACCAATCAGTGCGGTGGCTGCATCTCTGGCAGCCACGATGACCTCTTCGTCGCGCAAAACGGACAACAATCGCAAGGATGACCGCCGGCCCGACTGGGACGCGCCCAGGACATCGCCTTCCCGCCGGTGCTCGAGGTCAAGGCGGGACAACTCGAAACCATCGTGGGTTTGCGCCACTGCCTCAAGCCGTAAACGTGGTGGGGCATCGGCCTCAAAGTGTGTCACCAAGAGGCACAGTCCCGGAGCCGAGCCTCGACCCACCCGACCGCGCAGTTGATGGAGCTGAGACACACCAAAGCGATCCGCATCCATGATCACCATCACCGTGGCGTTGGACACGTCCACACCCACTTCAATCACTGTGGTGGCTACGAGAACATCGACCTTTCCCTCGGCAAAATCACGCATGACAGCATCTTTAGCATCGGGTTTCATCCGCCCGTGCAACATCGCTACGCCAAGCGAACTGAAGGCACCGTTGCTCAAGTCGTCATACAGATGCAGAACAGATGCGGTCTCGTATGCCGACTCTTGAGCATCAGGCAGCTGATCTTGAAGTTCCAACGGCATAAGTTCATCGCTGGAGGGCTCTGCGGCGGTGTTATCACCGATGCGCGGACATACAACGTAGGCCTGGTGACCCTTGGCTACTTCTTCACGCACGCGCTCCCAGGCCCGATCGAGGAAATGGGGCTTATCTGCGGTGGGCACTACATGGGACGTGATGGCTGCTCGACCTGCTGGAAGCTCAGTTAACGTCGACGTTTCCAAGTCTCCAAATATTGTCATCGCGACGGTACGAGGAATCGGTGTGGCCGTCATAACGAGGACGTGCGGAACCACCTCGGAACGCTGCGTGAGCGCCGCTCGCTGTTCCACACCGAATCGGTGCTGCTCATCAACAACCAATAGCCCTAGGTCGCCGAATTCAACGCTGTCTTGCAACAAGGCATGTGTGCCGATGATGATTCCGGCATTACCCGAGGCAATGTCTGCGACCACTTTTTTGCGCGTTGCCGGCGGCGTAGAACCGGTGAGCAGGACCACGCTGGTGGAATGGTCGGTGCTGCCTAGGGTTCCGGCTCCCGCAAGTTCTCCCATCAACGACGTGATGGAGCGAAAGTGCTGTTGGGCCAGCACCTCGGTCGGAGCTAAGAGGGCAGCCTGACCGCCCGCATCCACAACACAGAGCATCGCGCGTAGCGCAACGACGGTCTTACCCGAACCAACCTCACCTTGCAGCAATCTATGCATGGGATGCGGGCGAGCTAGTTCAGCGGCAATGGTGCCGGCCACTACCTGTTGCCCTGCCGTGAGTTCAAAGGGCAGCCCTTGATCAAAAGTTGCCAACAAACCATCAGTTCGTGCCGGCCGCGCAATGGCAGTGCGGCGATCCAAAGCCGCACGCTGTTGCGCCAATACCGTTTGTAGGACAAAGGCTTCGTCGAAGGTCAAGCGCTCCCTCGAACTGCGCGCCTGGGTCAACGATTGCGGGCGATGAATCCCGATGAGCGCTTCTCGCAATCCCATCAAGTCCCGCTGGATTCGGATCTCTTCGGGTAGCGGATCTGTGATCTCACCCAGCGTGTCCAGGACCATCCCCACACACTTGGCGATTCGCCACGTCGGAAGCGAGGCTGAGGCGGGATAGACCGGGATGATCGCTCCAGCAAATTCCGCGACCGCATTTTCGTCGACAACGTCTTCAAGGTCTAGTGCGCCCAATTCATCGCCGTCTTGTGCCATGAGTTGGTACTCGGCATTCGACAGTTGTCGCTTACCTTGATACTCACCCACCTTGCCGCTGAACAACCCCACGCGACCAACCGTCAACTTCTTGGCGTGCCACGGCTGGTTGAACCAGGTCAGCGCCAAGCGGCTGGTTCCATCGGTCACGACAACGTCCAGGATTGATCCCTTGCGGTTTTGCATTCGGCGTTGGTTGACTCGCTCAACGCGCGCCATGACGGTGACTTGTTCATCCAGCGCCAAGGAGGCAAAGTCGGTCAGCTCTCCCCGCTCGGCATAGCGACGCGGGTAGTGCGTCAGAAGATCCCCGACTGTCAGCACGCCGATGCCCTTAGCCAGCGCTTTGGCGGTCGGCGCGCCAAAGAGCTTGTCGAGCGGCTCGTCGAAAGGCACAGGGTCTGCTTCCTGGTAGTCAGCTCTCGTGGCACTCACCACGGTCGGGGCGAGCAGCGAGTCCACTCCAGGGCCACCGCCCCTCGGCAGTGCCCAGAACTAGGCTCAGGTACGATCAAACACCTGTCCTGAGACATTTGGGACTAACCCGCTGGACGAGTCCCCATTATCGAGGAGTGCACCGTGGCTTCCCACTGCGACGCTTGTGGCAAGAGCCCAAGCTTTGGCAACTCTATTTCCCACTCCCACCGTCGGACCTCGCGTCGCTGGAACCCCAACATTCAGACCGTGCGCACCGTGATTAACGGCACCCCCAAGAAGCTGAATGTCTGCACCTCGTGCCTGAAGGCTGGCAAGGTCACCCGCTAAATCGCTTGTTGATTACTGGGCGAAGTGCGTGTGCCCAGCTGCACCGATAAAGGCTGACCCATCAACGGTCACACCACTGCCGGCTAGAACCTGACCAACGACCGTCCATCCCGTCGGAACGTTCACCACATCAAAAGCACCAAGAAACGCGTGGTCATCTCCGCCGGTCAAGATCCAGTTCATCGGGTTTTCCGTCAGCGCTAATCCCATATCGCGTAAGGGGTCGGCAATAGCCAGCGCATCGGTGGTGATGTTGATCTGCACTTGACTGGCTTGGGCCATGTGACTTGCATCAGCAACCAGGCCGTCACTGACATCACACAAGGCATGTGCATGAGCGAATGCACTGTGAATCAAGTCGTAATCAATAACGGGCTGACGGTGCGCATCAACGAGCACTCGCGGTGAACTAAATCCGCGAGTGGCCACAGCCAGACCCGCTGCAGCCCAACCCAGTCGACCGGCCACTGCCACAACATCGCCCACCTGCGCACCAGCGCGCGTGATGATGCGCTCTCGGGGGGCGCCAATGGCAGTCACCGTCACGGAGATGATGGGAGATGCCACCACGTCGCCGCCTACGACGACCACGTTGAGTCGATCAGCCTCTTGCTTCATCCCGCGCGCAAGATCTAGGGCCCACTCAACCGGCAAATCCGAAGGAAGTCCTAAGGCCACCACCAACGCCGTCGGGTGTGCGCCCATGGCCACGATGTCACTCAGATTGGCAGCGGCAACGCGGACACCCACATCAATGCCACTCGACCAAGCGCGCTTGAAGTGGACGTTCTCCACCATCGCATCGGTAGAAATGACCATGCGGCTATCACTCATCTGCACAACAGCAGCGTCATCTCCTGGACCCACGAGGACCACTGAATTGGGGCCCAGGTTACTGGTGCCTAGGACCTCAGTCAGCGCGTCAATAAGTCCGAATTCGCCTAATTGGCTCACGGTCATGTCTGACGGGCTCATCGGTGCTTCCTCCTAGGGCAGTATCGTGATGGTTAGACACTACGTCTAACCACGCGACTAGCAAATGCTGGATCGCTACAGGGTATAGACGTCCAACCTGAAGGACATCTCATGGTGAAGGCCTACATCCTTGTGCAAACCGAGATTGGGCGGGCTTCCGAGGTCGCGCGCGCGATCATGTTGATTGACGGCGTTACCGCATCCGATGACGTCACGGGTCCCTACGACGTAATCGTTAGGGCCGAAGCAGGTAGCGTCGATGATCTCGGCAAACTGATTCTGGCCCAGGTCCAAGCCGTCGGAGGCATTACTCGCACACTCACATGCCCCGTCGTCACCTTCTAGTCGCGAGCGCAATCGCGCTTGCACTTGTTGGCCTTGCGGGTTGTGGCGGAGCAGGCACCGCCGTGCCAGCGCCCACTCCATCGGGTCCGGCCGGATTGGCGTGTCGAGGACTGATCAGCGCACTTCCGGCTCAAGTCAGCGGACAAGACAGCCGCGCGGTCTTGCCCCCATCAGCTTTCACCGCGGCTTGGGGCAAAGACCCCATCACGTTGTCCTGTGGTGTCGCCACTCCCCCAGCCTTGCAACCCGACTCGCAACTGGTCACGATTAATGGTGTGGACTGGTTTGTTGAACAGGGGCTAGTAACGACGTTCACCACGGTGAACCGGATCGCTAACGTACAAATCACGGTACCCCCGACTTACGCACCTGAAGCATCTGCCGTGAGCGAATTGTCTGACGAAATAACAGCCAAGATCACATCAACGGATTAGCGCAAACCCCGGTCACGATGTAGTGCCAACTGCAGGAGGCGGTCAATGAGGGCCGCGTAAGAAACCCCAGAGTGCGCCCACATCCGCGGGAACATGGAATTCGGCGTAAAGCCCGGCATCGTGTTCACTTCATTGACGACAATCGATCCGTTGGGTTGCACGAAGAAGTCCACTCGAGCCAAACCTTCACATTCCAACGCTTCGAAGCTGCGAATGGCAATGTCTCGCACTTGAACGGCAATGGACTCAGAAATATCCGCCGGAACGGTCAAGATCGCTGCGTCGTTGAGGTACTTAGCTTCAAAGTCATAGAAGTCTCGACCCTGCGTGACCGTGATTTCGGCCAGCGCACTGGATTGGGCCGGCTGGTCTCGGCCACCGCCCAGCACGCCACATTCGATTTCAGCACCCTCAATGCCTTGCTCAACGATGACCTTGGGGTCGTGTTCGCGCGCTGCTTCAATGGCGGCGGCAAGGTCTGACCATTGCCTCACCTTGCTGATCCCGATGCTTGACCCGGCACGAGCTGGCTTAACAAAGACCGGTAATTGCAGCGCAAATTCCAAGCGGGCAAGAACACGCTGTGCTCCCAAGCGCCACTCACCATCGTGAACGACCTCGTAGGGTCCGATAGGAATTCCGTGGTTGCTCAACATGAGCTTCATCGCGGCTTTGTCCATGGACACCGCCGATGACAACACACCTGAACCTACGTAGCCAATGTTTGCCGACTCCAACAAACCTTGAACGGAACCGTCTTCACCCCATGGGCCGTGTAGGAGGGGAAACACCACATCAACGACACCATGATCCACGATGTTGCCCGTGCCAACACCGATAAGGCGCGCACCGTCACTTCCCGGGACGATCGCGACCGGTTCACCTGTTGTTACGGTCGGTAACTTCTCCGCCGGCCCACTGATGTCGTCGGGGCTCGCTGACGTCAGCAACCATCGACCATCAGGGGCAATGCCGACCGCCACCACGTCCCAGTGACTGTGGTCAATGGCCTGCAAGACCGCAGCAGCCGAAACACAGGAAATGGAGTGCTCGCTACTTCGACCGCCATAAAGCAAGACCACGCGAGGGCGCGCTCGAGGGGCCGCTGGGTCCGCCGGGGGCGAACTAGGTGAGATGGACATCGCTGTGACCCTATCGGCGCAATACTTAGGGACATGAGCAACGACCCCAGCGTGCCCCCAACAAGTCCTGACAGCGTGTGGAAAATCGGTACTCGCGCCGTGAGCCAAGGCCGCCCAACCCCTGACCCTGGGGCACCGGTCAACGAATCGATCACGCTGAGCTCGACCTTCCATGCCGGCGGAGCCTTGGACTATGGCCGAGTAGGTAATCCCACGTGGACCGCTCTTGAGACCACTTTGGCTGACCTAGAGTCAACGCAATCAGCGTTGTGCTTTCCCTCTGGACTCGCAGCCATTAGCGCGGTGCTGGATTTAGTCCCCGTTGGTGGCGTGGTTGTCGCACCCGCTCATTCCTATTCGGGAACGCGTGGGTCGCTGAACGAACGACAGAGCGCAGGACGCTTTTCGATTCGCGAATACCTGTCGTCACCGACTGCTGATATTTCCGCCGAACTTGAAGGCGCGGATTTGCTGTGGATCGAAACTCCCAGCAATCCGCTGCTTGAAATTAGCGACATTGCTGGCTTGACTCAGCAGGCGCATGCCGCGGGTGCGCTGGTCGCCATTGACGCAACATTCATCACCCCGTACATCGCCCAGCCCATCAACTTTGGTGTGGATCTCGTTGTGCATTCGGTAACCAAATTCCTGGCTGGGCATTCCGACGTGATCATGGGAAGCGTGGCAACAAATAGCGAGGAACTAGCCGCCAGATTGCACACGATTCGCACCTTGGGTGGTGCCATTGTCGGACCCTTCGAGGCTTTTCTGGCCCTTCGTGGAATCCGCACTCTGGGTGTGCGCATGGATCGTTCTATCGCCAATGCCCAGACCATCGCGGAACGACTGCTCACCCTGCCGGCCGTTGAGAAGGTTCGCTATCCCGGGCTATCGAGTCATCCCGGACACGATCTGGCCATGGCCACCACGGGCGCGGGAGCGGTGGTCTGTTTTGAAGTGCACACTGCATCTCTTGCAGAAGCCATCGCCGAGTCAACACGACTGTGGACACATGCAACGAGTTTGGGAGGCGTTGAGTCACTTATTGAACGGCGCGCTCGCTGGCCCTTTGAACATCCGGACGTTCCCGACAACCTGATTCGGCTGTCCGTGGGAATCGAAGATGTTGACGACTTATGGAACGATCTTTACCAGGCGATTAGCGCGCATTCTTAAACTGAGTTTTCTGACTTGGTTCCACGCGACATGAGCTCAATGATTTGGCTTCGTGGCGCAGCGCCTTCGTGGATGACACGTTCGACACTTTCTGTAATAGGCATTGCGACACCGTAGGTGCGAGCCAAATCCAAGATTGATTTCGAGGACGCCACACCTTCTGCTGTTTGCTTAGTGGCTTCCACTGCTTCGGAAACAGTCAGTTCGCGTCCCAATAACTCACCAAAAGACCGGTTACGTGACAGCGGAGACATACAAGTCGCCACGAGGTCCCCGACACCGGCCAGGCCGCTGAAGGTCAAAGGATCGGCCCCCAGGCTGACCCCTAAGCGAACAATTTCGGCCAATCCTCGCG
>JBAXSF010000119.1:0-4307 GCA_037130835.1 Actinomycetes bacterium | reverse complement strand
CGCCATTAACGGGCGGCATGGTGGGGATGATCGGTTACGACGCGGTCCGCAGGCTGGAACGCATCCCTGACATAGCCGTTGATGATTTACACTTGCCCGAACTCGCCATGCTGGTGGCAACGGACCTAGCGGTCTTGGATCACGAAACCGGTTCGATCGTTTTGATCGCTAACGCGGTTAATCGCGATGGCACCGACGAACACATTGAGCAAGCCTGGGCGGATTCGATCGCGCGTCTTGACGCCATGCAGGCCACTGTCGAATCGCTGACGTCAACTCCACACACCCAGAGTTCCGTCGGGGGTGAGCCCGACCTTTCCCACGTGGAGTCGAACACCACCGAGCAGGCCTATCAGGACGCGGTAGTGCAGGCCAAGTCTGAAATCGCTGCTGGCGAGGCGTTTCAAATTGTGGTCAGTCAGCGGTTTTCGCTGCCCTGTGCGGGTTCGGCCTTGGCGGTGTATGAGGAACTGCGACGCAGTAATCCGAGTCCGTACATGTACCTCATGCGCTTTGGATCCATTGACGGTGCGTCAGGTTTTGATGTCGTGGGGTCAAGTCCTGAGGCACTAGTGACAGTTGCTGATGGCCAAGCCACGATGCATCCCATTGCCGGCAGTCGACCTCGTGGTGCAAATGAAACTGAGGACGTGGCGCTGGCCAATGAACTATTGGCTGATGAAAAAGAGCGAGCAGAGCATTTGATGCTCGTTGACCTAGGGCGCAATGACTTGGGTCGAGTGTGTGAATCAGGCTCGGTTCATGTCGTGGAGTTCATGGCGATTGAACGCTTCTCGCACATCATGCACATTGTTTCCACCGTGGTAGGCGCAGTATCCGCGAAGCAGTCGGGGATGCAGGTCTTACGCGCCTGTTTCCCAGCCGGCACTTTGTCTGGCGCACCCAAACCACGGGCCATGGAGATCATTGAGCGCCTAGAGCCGACTCGGCGAGGAGTGTATGGCGGAGTAGTGGGGTACTTGGACTTCGCGGGCAATGTCGACACCGCTATTGCCATTCGCACTGCGGTTATTCGCGATGGCATCGCGCATGTGCAGGCAGGTGCTGGCGTCGTTGCCGATTCTGACCCAGCGACCGAGCATGCCGAATGTCGACACAAGGCAGCGGCAGCCTTGCGTGCTGTCGCCCGAGCATCGGCGATCTGATGAGTGATCGAAGCAAGCGCGAACCGTATTTCGCACTGGGACTACTCGCGCTGGCAGGGGCCCTTATTTTGATTCTCTCGTCACCTCAGTGGGCGAGCGCTTCGGTTCTCGACGCGGCGCTGCCTCGGATGAATTCAGGATTCAGCAGTCGCGCCATCGTGCCAATTGCACCAGCTACAGGATTACTTGCTCTCGCCGCTGCAGTTGCCTGTCTCCTGGCCGGGAGGTGGTGGCGCATGGCGATCGGTCTGGTTCTGGTGGGGTTCTCTCTCGCAGCTACCTTGTCGATCGCCAGCTTTTTGTCGACACCAGGCACAGCGTTGTCAGGGCCGCTCTCGGATTTAGTGGGCCTTACTCAAGTTGAGGTTGCCGAGGTCACGGTCAGCATCTGGCCCCGACTGGTCTTTGTGCTGTGTGCGGTCGTTGCCTTATGTGGACTGTGGATTGTGGTGCGTGCACAAAGGTGGCAACGGGGAGGTCGCCGGTACGAGAGGTCAGATGAGTCCACCCCGGCGAGTAGTGAACTGGATGCCGCGGGTTTGTGGGATGCCATTGATCGCGGGACGGATCCCACGTTTCCTGGGTTCTAAACCTGGATAAGGTGTCGCGGTTATGCCTCCTGCTGAGAACCTGACACAATGGGCATGTTGTTGATTGCACGCGTATCGAGAGGAACCTCACTCATGTCGGCCGAACACGAAGACCATGGAAATACTCCAGCGGCTTGGACTCTCGTAGGCATCGTCATCGTCGGCTTCACGGTTGGTGGAATTGGTTTCATCATCGCGAATATCCCGCTGGTCATTGTTGCCGCCGTGATCTGCGTTGTCGGAATCGTGGTGGGCAAAGCCATGCAGATGATGGGCATGGGCGCACAGCCGAAGTCATCAACAAAGACTTCTTGAGCAGTGGCCATCGACTCTGATGGTTAATCCGAGCTCTCAAGGCCTAGTCCTCGTCGTTGAAGACGAGGGAGCGATCAGCGATCTGATCAAGTTGTATTTAACCCGTGATGGCTTTGGGGTTCAAATAGAAAATGACGGTGCACAAGCGCTGGATCGCATCCGACAAGCCCGCCCCGTAGCAGTGATTTTGGATATTGGCCTACCTGGCATGAGTGGTACTGACATTTGTCGGCAATTACGGGCGGAAGGGGATTGGACCCCCATTTTGTTTGTGACCGCTCAAGATGACGAAGTCGATCGAATCCTCGGCTTGGAACTCGGTGGCGATGACTACATCACGAAGCCCTTCAGCCCCCGTGAGTTGGTGGCTCGAGTTCGCGGGGTCTTGCGGCGAGGTGGGGTGGCAACCCCTGATGAAATCTTGCAGGTCGGTGCGGTTCAACTCAACCCGTCCACCCATCAAGTCCTCGTGGCCGGCAAGCATGTTGAACTGACCACGCTTGAGTTTGACCTTTTGGCTTACTTCATGCGCAGCCCAGATCAGGTGTTTTCTCGTGAGCAGCTCATGTCCCACGTTTGGGGGTATGGGGTGGCCGCCGGAACGCGGACCGTTGATGTGCATGTGGCACAACTGCGCTCCAAGGTGGGCGATTCAGTGACTTTCCGCACCGTTCGTGGCGTGGGTTACGCCCTTTCGGATCAGGTCAATCCCTGATGCGCCGGTCCCTGGCAACCCAAGTCGCCCTTGTCACCACGTTGGTGGCTTTTGTTTCCGTTGTTGTCGTTGGTGTGATCGCTTTGCCGCTCGCGCGGCAAAATGCTGAGCGCCAAGCCTTTCAATCATTGGCGCGGCAAGCTGATGTCGTAGCCGATGCAGCCGAACGTTCAGCTGCCGTTGGTCGTCCGATTGACCAGCCACGTATTCGCCGGTTGCTCGAAAGTCAGGGGATTTCCCTGGCGGTATTACCTGCTGGTGATTCGGGTGGCGGGTTGTTGGTGCCGGATGAACTTGCGACATTGCAGTCTGGTGGCCAAGTGTCGGCCACGCGCGAATTTCGTGGACAAAAGTATTTAGTGCAAGCCCGCCGAGTGGCCGGCGACCAAGTCGTCGTGCTGGCTCAGCCATTAGGGCAGGGTCGCGGCGCGGTCGGTGGCAATGAACTTATTCAGCGATTGTTTATTGGCCTGTTAATTGGTTTGGCTATTGGCGCTGGTGCCGGCATCTTGCTTGCGGCTCGTCTTGCCGGCGCAATTAAGCGCTCATCAAAGGCAGCTCAGCGCTTGGCGACCGGGGCTCGCGATATTCGCCTTGATGTGGATGGTGCGCAGGAAGTCGCAGAACTTGCCCTAGCCCTGAATCAACTCGCGACGGCCTTGGATGTGTCAGAAGGCCGGCAGCGTGAATTCCTACTCTCCATCTCGCATGAACTGCGCACCCCGCTGACCGCTGTGAAGGGCTATGCCGAGGCGCTATCTGACGGCGTCATTTCTGGTGACGATGTGGCGCAGGTGGGCAACACCATGTTGGGTGAATCGTTGCGCCTGGAGCGATTGGTCAGCGACTTGTTGGACTTGGCTCGATTTGGCGCGCAAGATTTCCCACTTGAGATTGTGGATGTGGACGTTAAGGAACTGGTACTTGATGCCGGCCTGGTGTGGAGTGATCGTTCTGCACCACTGGGCGTGAGCTACACGGTCGAAGTTCCCGATGCACCGGTGTCTACGCGAACCGACCCGATGCGCCTTCGCCAAATCATCGACAACCTGTCAGAAAATGCCTTGCGGATGACCCCCAGCGGTGCGCCCATCGTGTTGGCCTTGCGCCACGATCTATCGGGAATGCGCATTGAAGTGCGCGATGGTGGCCCTGGGCTCACTGATCAAGACTGGGACGTGGCCTTTGAGCCTGCGGTGCTGTTTTCGCGGTATCGCGGTGTGCGACAAGTCGGATCTGGAGTGGGCTTAGCCTTGGTGAGTAAGTTAGCCATCCGCCTAGGGGCAACGCCGGCCGCAGGTGCGGCCCCTGAGGGGGGAGCTTGTTTCAGCGTGACGTTTCCGCAAGCGCCTCGCCAGCAGTAGGTAAGTAGGGGCAGTTTGCTCTCGTGATTTGCTCGCCGATGTGGTTAGGGTGGAAGTCGGACATCGAGTCGGGGAGCGACGATGAGTTTTGAGACACCACCACCAAGTGACGCAAGCAACGAGCCGGTTCCGCCGCCGCCATCTGTTCCCACTCCAC
>JBAXSF010000118.1:0-4362 GCA_037130835.1 Actinomycetes bacterium | reverse complement strand
CGCTGACATGGATGCCACACCGCCGGCCGCACTCACATCCGGCGTGCCGACACTGATGGAGTAGACCTGCGTGACGCCGGTTCGAGAGCTGCCGATCACCACAGCCGTATTGGCGTCGTTCCATGCGCAATCAACAATGGACGTAAGAGTATTTTGAATCAGTTGTGGTGATTCCAACTGATACTGCCCCCCGGAACGCACGATGCGCATCAGGTACACCTGTCGCTGTCCGCCCGACGATGCAATAACTAATGCTCGAGCACCATCTCTAGCCACCCGAACAAGCACAGGTGTTGCTAGGCCATTCACCCGAACTCGTGACACTTTTCCAGAGGCTTTGATGATGCGCACAGTCCCTTGACTGGCCACCCATAGGTCACCGGCCAAAGAGTAAGAAAGTGAGAGCGCTGGAGCTTGCCCAGCCACAGGGGTCACTTGCGAAGCGGGCTTCAGATCAGCAAGGTAAATCGTTGATTGCGCCCCGGGGATAGACGCCGTTGAGCCGGCACGCGATTGCGCCAGGTCCACCGCAATACGTCCTAGTCGCACTGACCCTTCGCCCAACACCCCTGCGACTGGAGCAATGCCAGCTGTCGTGACTTGATTCAGCCGCTTGCCCAGAACCACAAATGCGCCGGATTTTGCGGACAAGCCGTCCGGATCGACCCCAGCAAAGTCTTTACGGGACAACACATCACCGAGCCCAGCAAGAGGCAAGGGCTGTCTATTAACGGTTATCCGAACCGCAGTTACCGTTTCAATACTGGTAACGGTCCACACGATCTGAGCGGCGAGTACGCGTCGCTGGTTGTCGTTTGCCGCAAGGGCTTGTTGCGTGAGGTCCACAACCGCTGTTGCGCCTTCAACGGGCACCGCATCAATTTCTAACTTGGTGCCGGCAGGCACCGCCGTACGAACCGCGGGTGCGAGCCAGGCCGACGGTCCGGTCAACAGGCCGCGCACGAGTGAGGTGAGCAAGCCACGTCGATCGATGGGAACCAGAATGCGATCTGGCACCAACCGTGACTCATCGGCATTAAGAAAATAACGCTCAGCACTGGTGTACACCAGATTCAAGGTGGTGGGTGTCAGCAACAAACCATCGCGCACGCCGTCAATGCGCCATTGCCCGTCTACTTGTCGCACTGTGAAGTCGGTGTCAAGTTGAGCATTTCTCGGGCTGGGTACGTAGGTTCCAACCGAGCTCAATTGACCCACTTGAGGTTCAGAGAGCAGCACGCGCGAACCACGGCGGACTAACTGCAAACCATTGGAATCGTTGATGATCGTTGCCCCTGTCGCGGGGTTCCAGGTTTCAGTCACTTCCGGAGCCAAGTAAGCGCGAGCCACCGCATAGTCATCAGAGGCACTGACATTGGCTTGTAAGAAACCAGAGACGATTTCCACGGGGGAATCACCCACCCGAGGAGGTCGAACTACCGGGATCACCGCATCAAAAGAATTTCCGCCAGTGACATTGGCCCCCAGGTTGACCGGTCCACCGGTGGGCACACTCGCGCACCCGGCGAGAAAAAGTGCCGCGGACACGATCAAGAGGGCGGGGCGCTTCACGAGGTTTCGTCCTCGCTCGTTACGGCACGATCTGCTGGCTCGAGCTCTACCGGCGATCCATGCAGCACCGTGCCCACCTTGCGGGGCAACGTCAGACGGAAGACTGCACCGCGTGCGGGCTGGCCCCACGCCTCTAGCCAGCCACCGTGCAGTCGAGCGTCTTCAAGGGCGATGGACAAACCCAATCCCGATCCACCAATCGTGCGCGCCCTCGACGGATCTGACCGCCAAAATCGATTGAACACCAGGGAAGACTCACCAGGTCGCAGGCCGACGCCATGGTCGCGCACTGAGACGGCAACGGCCTGTTCATCCGCACCAATGGTGACCACAATCGGCTTACCGTCACCGTGTTCGATGGCATTGACTACTAAGTTGCGGATCACCCGCTCAATGCGCACGGCATCCATATCGGCCAAACATGGCTGATCAGGCTCATCGACGGAGACCACCGAACCCCGCGCTTCAGCTAGCGGAGCGGCAGCCTTAATGACTCGCGCAGTCAGCATGCGCAAGTCAACACCTTCGGCATCCAAGATCGCCTGGCCGGAGTCAAACCGACTAATTTCGAGAAGTTCGGTAAACAGCTCCTCGAACCGATCAAGTTGCTCGGTCAAAAGTTCGGCTGAACGCGATGTGGCCGGATCGAGTTCATCCTTGTTCTCGTAGATCAGATC
Organism: Actinomycetes bacterium; assembly: GCA_037130835.1. Classification (GTDB taxonomy): domain Bacteria; phylum Actinomycetota; class Actinomycetes; order UBA12327; family UBA12327; genus AcAMD-2. The sequence continues at coordinate 2,113 of JBAXSF010000118.1, read as the reverse complement.
AGACGCCATCCGAATCGTGGTCAACGGCGTGCGAAGCTCGTGTGACACATCAGCAACGAAGCGACGCTGGATACGAGAAAGGGCTTCCAACTGGCGAATCTGTTGCTTGATGTTGCCCGCCATGGAGTTAAAGGCGGTGGCTAATCGTGCAAGTTCGTCTTCGCCCCGCACGCGCATACGTTCTTCGAGTCGCCCAGCCGCCAATCGCTCAGCCACATCCGCGGCAATGCGAACAGGCTTGAGAACCAAACGCGTGACAAAGCCAATGATGAAAGCCAAGAGGATGACCAAAATGATGCCGGCGAATGCGCTGCTACTTTGGACAAGGTCAAGAGTGCGCTGTTCACTTTGTGTTGAGTACACGTAGAACAACTCGTAGGTACCTAAGTTAGGTATCACCAGCGGCGCACCAACGGCTAGGCCTGGACCCGAGGAACCATCCGCATAGCGAATCTTGGTGTACGAGTACGCCAATGCTTTTTGTTGCGCAACAGCTGTGCGCAGTTGCTCCGGAATGCTGGCTTCTTCAATCGCGCCCGATCGACGTTCAGGAACTGTCGTTGTTCCGCTACCAGGGTTCGCTAGCAAAAGGACGTCATAGAGGGGTGGCGAGCCAGCACGATTAGACAGCTCAGTGGAAATTTGATCAATGAGTTGACCGGCACCCGCCTGCTGGGTCAAGTCCGAAGAATCTGCTAGTTGCTGTGCCGAACGCACACCAGAGGTGGCCTCCGCGACGGAGTTTTTGACCTTGGTCTCTAACAATCCGGTGCGAATCCGACTGACCAGAAGGGTTCCAGTGAGGATTACCACGATCAGCGAAACCACCACGGTGGAGGCGACCACTCGCAATTGGAGGGAGCCATACCACCGGTTGCGAAGGACTCTTAACGGCCGTGGCATCCATCGACGGCCGCGTACCGTTGCTTTGGTCATACGCCGCCGGCCTTGTACCCCACTCCGCGAACTGTTACGACGATGTCCGGAGCTTCAGGGTCATGCTCAATCTTTGAACGCAATCGCTGGACGTGGACGTTAACTAAGCGAGTATCGGCAGCGTGCTTGTATCCCCACACCTGCTCAAGAAGCGCTTCGCGCGAAAACACCTGGCGAGGAGATTTCGCCAAGCACAAGAGGAGGTCAAATTCCAGAGGGGTCAACATGATCCCCACGCCATCGCGACGCACGCTGTGTCCGGCAACATCGATGACCAAGTCGCCAATGTTGAGCATCTCTATGGTCTCTGGCTCCAGCCGGCGAATCCGGGCCCGAATGCGAGCGACCAACTCTTTGGCCTTGAAAGGCTTCATGACGTAGTCGTCAGCGCCTGTTTCTAATGCCAAGACAACATCAACCGTGTCGGTGCGTGCGGTCAGCATGATGATCGGAACCCCAGACTCGGCTCTAATCTGGCGACAAATCTCAATACCGTCCTTGCCCGGGAGCATGACGTCGAGCAGAACGACATCGGGCTTGGAATCACGGAACGCGTCAATGGCCTTGTCGCCATCGGAACAAAAGGAGGGTTCAAGACCCTCGCTACGCAAAACAATGCCTAGCATTTCAGCAAGAGAGAGGTCGTCATCAACGACCAGCACGCGACCCTTCACGCGCCTATCGTCCCACTCTTAGTCTGGAATGAACAGATGGACCCTCACCCAGCAGGCTCATCGTTAGTGAGCAGGTTCCCGGCTTGGGACTTCAAGCAAACCGGTGCGGTCTAGAGCCAGTCGAACCATCAGGCCAAGCACTGCCCCGATGATGGCAAACGGAGCGATGTCCATCCCTGCCCCAGCCACGATGAGTAGGGCGAGCAAGGCAGAGGTAAACGGTAGTTTCAGGGCTGCCGCTGTTGATGCTGCGATCCCGACCACCACCATGGCGGTAAGGCTCAAGGCCGGAAAGACCAAGGTCAGCACAGTCGCTGTGGCCACCCCTAGGAAAACGGCAGGGAAAATGGGGCCCCCTCGAAATCCTGACCCCAGCGCAAAGCCATACGCGACCAGTTTGGCGATCACAACCAGGAGCACCGTGGAAACTGAGGTCAACGTCAAGATCTCGGCTATACCCTCCTGGCCAGAAAACATCACCGCGTCAATGGACGCCTCGCTGC
>JBAXSF010000117.1:0-4363 GCA_037130835.1 Actinomycetes bacterium | reverse complement strand
TTGCTGGCCAAGCTTGCTGGAGCCATGAAGGCTTCCATGCAAAACGCAGCATCACTGTTTGCTGCACCGCTCTCACAGGCAGTACGCACCATCGACGCGCTTCGCGCCAAGGTAGAAGCCGTTCCATCAAATTCGGCTCCTGCAGCAGCTCCAGCCCCCGCTGAAGTTGACGAGCCCACCGAGTCCGCTGAACCAGTTGAGGCTGTTGCCGAAACTGAAGAGGTTGTCTCTTCCCCCGAATCCTCTGAAGCAGAAGCTCCCGCTGAAGCAGCCGAAACGGCCGAGGAAACCCCGCAGGGCTGACGCCCACAAAAGCGTCGGCCTCGGCCGGCACCAAACCCGAAAGGATCGCTGATATGGCGAAGATGAGTACAGACGATTTGCTTGAGGCTTTCAAGGAAATGTCATTGATCGAGCTCTCTGAGTTCGTTAAGAAGTTCGAAGACACCTTCGAAGTCACCGCTGCTGCCCCCGTGGCAGTTGCTGCAGCTCCCGCTGCTGGTGGCGCTGCTGGTGGCGGCGACGCCGAAGGCGAAAAGGATGAGTTTGATGTCATCCTCGAAGCCGCAGGCGACAAGAAGATCCAGGTCATCAAGGAAGTTCGTACCTTGACCAACCTGGGTCTGAAGGAAGCCAAGGACCTCGTGGAGGCCACTCCGGCCACCGTCCTGGAGAAGGCCAAGAAGGAAGACGCCGACAAGGCCAAGGAAGCTCTCGAAGCTGCCGGCGCCACGGTCGTCTTGAAGTAAGTACTTCACCCAAGAGGGGCTCGGGCGGGATGTCCGCCTGGGCCCTTCTTTTGTGCCTAGAGCCCTGCCTACGAGGGGATTTGTGCACTTTTTGGGGGTGCGGGTACTTGACTAAACCCCCTCGGCTATGATTTAAGCCTGCGCAGCCTTCCGATTTCCCTGTAACCATTGTTTGTCATGCCCTAGTGGTGCCTTTGTGCACCGCTATGACCAGTGGACATAGGTCGTGAAAGTTGCGCGCGACCAGAGACGCCAGCCCAGGGAAGGATCTCTTTTGGCCGCCTCGCGCACTTCATCATCGCACGTACCCGGTCCCAACCGGATTAGTTTCGCAAAGATTCGCGAGCCACTTGAGGTACCAAACCTCTTGTCGCTTCAAGTCGACAGCTTTGATTCATTGCTGGGTAATGACTTGTGGCGCGCGCGGGTCACCGATGCCATCGCATCGGGACGCACCGACATTCCAGTCAAGTCTGGTCTTGCTGAGATCTTTGAAGAGATCAGCCCGATCGAAGACTTCCAGGGAACCATGTCGTTGGCGTTCTCTGATCCGGAGTTCTACGACCCGAAGTACACGGTCGAAGAATGCAAGGAGAAGGACCTGACATTCGCAGCGCCGTTGTTCGTTACCGCTGAATTCACCAACAACGAAACTGGTGAAATCAAGAGCCAGACCGTCTTCATGGGTGACTTCCCCTTGATGACCGACAAGGGCACCTTCGTCATCAACGGCACTGAGCGTGTTGTGGTGTCGCAGTTGGTGCGTTCGCCTGGTTGCTACTTTGAAAAGAGCATCGACAAGGTCACCGACAAGGACACCTTTGTCGCCAAGATCATTCCTAGCCGCGGTGCATGGCTGGAGTTCGAGATCGACAAGAAGGACCTCGTATCGGTCCGCGTTGACCGCAAGCGCAAGCAGCCGGTCACCATCTTGCTCAAGGCCTTGGGTTGGACCAACGAGCAGATCCTTGAAGAGTTCGGCGAGTTTGAATCTATGCGCCTGACCCTGGAAAAGGATCACATCGAAGCTGAAGGCACTCGCACTCAGCAAGAGAACGCCCTCCTTGATATTTACCGCAAGTTGCGTCCAGGCGAACCGCCCACGATTGAGGCTGCGCAAAACCTCATCGACAACTTCTACTTCAATGAGAAGCGTTATGACTTGGCCAAGGTTGGTCGTTTCAAGGTCAACAAGAAGCTCGGCCTTGACCACCCGCTGACTCAAAAGGTCTTGACGGTTGAAGACGTTGTTTCGGTCATCAAGTACATCGTGCGCTTGCACGCTGGCGAAACCGAAATGGATGCACCTACCGGTCCAGTTCGCGTTGAGACTGACGACATTGACCACTTTGGAAACCGTCGCCTGCGCACTGTCGGCGAACTGATTCAGAACCAGGTCCGCACCGGTTTGGCTCGTATGGAGCGTGTTGTGCGCGAGCGCATGACAACCCAAGACGTTGAAGCCATCACGCCGCAGACCTTGATCAACATTCGTCCCGTCGTTGCCTCCATCAAGGAGTTCTTCGGTACGAGTCAGTTGTCGCAGTTCATGGACCAGACCAACCCGTTGTCGGGCCTGACCCACAAGCGTCGTCTGTCGGCCCTTGGCCCCGGTGGTTTGTCGCGTGAGCGCGCTGGCTTCGAAGTCCGCGACGTGCACCCGTCTCACTACGGCCGCATGTGCCCGATTGAAACTCCAGAAGGACCAAACATTGGTCTGATTGGTTCGCTGTCCACCTTTGCCCGCGTCAACGAGTTTGGTTTCATCGAGACTCCGTACCGCAAGGTGAAGAAGGGCAAGGTGACCGACCAGATCGATTACCTGACGGCAGACGAAGAAGACCTGCACGTTATTGCTCAGGCCAACGCGCCTTTGGATGCGTCAAGCTCCTTCTCTGAGGACCGCGTTTTGGTTCGTCGTAAGGGTGGCGAAGTCGAGTACATCGAGCCCAACGACGTGGACTACATGGACGTTTCACCTCGCCAGATGGTGTCCGTTGCTACGGCGATGATTCCGTTCCTTGAGCACGACGATGCAAACCGTGCGCTCATGGGATCAAACATGATGCGTCAGTCAGTGCCGTTGTTGCGCGCTGAAGCTCCCCTGGTCGGAACGGGTATGGAATACCGCGCCGCTAAGGATGCTGGTGATGTTGTCGTTGCCACCTCGAGCGGTGTTGTCGCTGAAGTCAGCGCTGACCACGTTGAAGTCGCTAACGATGACGCCACCTACACCACGTACAAGTTGGCTAAGTTCCGTCGCTCGAACCAGGGCACGAGCTACAACCAGAAGGTCATCGTCTCGGAAGGCGATCGCATCGAATCTGGTCAAGTCATTGCTGACGGCCCCTGCACCGAAAACGGCGAAATGGCTCTTGGTAAGAACCTGCTCGTGGCATTCATGCCTTGGGAAGGTCACAACTACGAAGACGCCATCATCTTGAACCAGCGCTTGGTCCAGGACGACGTTCTTTCTTCAATTCACATTGAGGAATACGAAATTGATGCCCGCGACACCAAGTTGGGCCCAGAGGAAATCACGCGAGACATTCCTAACGTGTCTGAAGAAATCCTCAAGGACCTCGACGATCGTGGAATTATCCGCGTCGGCGCCGAAGTGGTTCCTGGTGACGTATTGGTCGGCAAGGTCACACCTAAGGGTGAAACCGAGCTCACGCCAGAAGAGCGTTTGTTGCGTGCCATCTTTGGCGAGAAGGCGCGTGAAGTGCGCGACACCTCGTTGAAGGTTCCGCACGGTGAGTCCGGCAAGATCATCGACATTCGCGTGTTTGATCACGAGAACGGCGATGAACTGCCACCGGGCGTTAACCAATTGGTTCGTGTGTACATCGCCCAGAAGCGCAAGATCCAAGACGGTGACAAGCTTGCTGGCCGCCATGGCAACAAGGGTGTTATCTCCAAGATCCTGCCCGCTGAGGACATGCCGTTCTTGGCCGATGGAACCCCCGTCGACATCGTCTTGAACCCCCTGGGTGTTCCTGGCCGGATGAACGTCGGTCAGGTTTTGGAAACCCACTTGGGTTGGGTTGCTAAGACTGGTTGGAAGGTTGAAGCATCCGAGGGCGAGTGGCAAAACCGCTTGGCTGAGATTGGCGCTGCTGAAGGTGCTCCTGGCACCAACGTGGCCACGCCAGTCTTCGACGGTGCTCGGGAAGAAGAGATCACTGGACTTCTTGCTTCCACGATCGCTAACCGCGATGGCGACCACATGATTGACGGATCCGGTAAGGCCATGTTGTTCGATGGTCGTAGCGGCGAGCCCTTCAAGGCTCCGATTTCCGTTGGTTACATCTACATCTTGAAGCTGCTCCACTTGGTTGACGACAAGATTCACGCTCGTTCAACCGGTCCGTACTCCATGATCACGCAGCAGCCGCTGGGTGGTAAGGCACAGTTCGGTGGTCAGCGCTTTGGTGAGATGGAAGTGTGGGCGCTTGAGGCCTATGGAGCTGCTTACGCACTTCAGGAACTTCTCACGATCAAGTCCGACGACGTCCTTGGACGCGTCAAGGTTTACGAAGCCATCGTCAAGGGCGAAAACATTCCAGAACCTGGCATCCCTGAGTCATTCAAGGTGTTGGTCAAGGAAATGC